>NZ_JBHZCN010000020.1:0-68150 GCF_042755465.1 Kitasatospora sp. NPDC059160
CGACTGGCCCGCCCCGCTAACGGGTTGTTTTGGTTTCCGTTGCTTTGATGCCGCCGGTAGGCGGGGGCCCGGCCGCCCGCTGGGGGGTGGTGGGCGGGCCGGGTCCGGGTGGGTGCCGGTCAGGCCGGGTGGGCCTCGACGACCTGGACGTCTTCCTCCGTGATCTCGCCGTCCACGATGCGGAACGAGCGGAACTCGTAGGGGTCGTCCTCGGCGGCTCCCTCGGCAGTGGAGACGAGGACGTAGTGGGCGAAGGGCTCGGAGGCGTAGCTCACGTCGGTGCGGGAGGGGTAGGCCTCGGTGGCGGTGTGCGAGTGGTAGACGATCACCGGCTCCTCGTCCAGGTCGTCCATCTCGCGGTAGAGCTTGAGCAGGTCGCCCGAGTCGAACTCGTAGAAGGTGGGCGAGCGGGCCGCGTTGAGCATCGGGACGAACCGCTCGGGCCGGCCGCTGCCGGCCGGGCCGGCGACCACGCCGCAGGCCTCGTCCGGGTGGTCGGCGCGGGCGTGGGCCACGATCCGGTCGCGGATCTCTCGGGTGATGGTCAGCATGTCGGCCAGGATGCCACGCCCTACCGGATGTCCGCCGGGGCGTCCGAGGCCCGGTCGCCGGGTGTCCGCCACACGGTCGCGGGCCTGCGGACGCCCGGCCGCGCCGGGGGTGTCAGCCGCCGTTGCGGGCGTGCAGGTGGTCGTGGGCGGTGCCGTGGACGGACTCCGGGTTGCGGCGCTTGAGCACCTGGTAGCCGATCACCAGCACCAGCGCCCAGCCGGGGAAGACGTACAGCGAGATCCGGTTGTCGGCGTCCAGGGCGATCAGCACCACGACCATGGCCAGGAAGGCGAGGGCGGCCCAGCTGACCCAGGCGCCGCCGGGGGCCTTGAAGGTGGGCGGCGGCAGGTGGCCGGCCTGCCAGGCCTTGCGGTAGCGGATCTGGGAGATCAGGATCATCGCCCAGGTCCACAGCCCGCAGACCGTGGCGACCGAGGTGATGTACTCGAACGCCCGTGCCGGGACGAGGTAGTTGAGGACCACGCCGGCGCCCATCAGCACACAGGAGATGGTGATCGCGAAGGCCGGGGTGCGGCGGCTGTTGAGCTTGGTGAGCTGCCCGGGGGCCTGGCCGCGCAGGGCGAGGTCGCGCAGCATCCGGCCGGTGGAGTACATCCCGGAGTTGCAGGAGGAGAGCGCCGCGGTGAGCACCACGAAGTTGATGATGCCGGCCGCGGCCGGGATGCCGATCTTGCCGAAGGCGGCGACGAACGGGCTGACGCCGGGCTGGAACTCCCGCCACGGCACCAGCGAGAGGATGACCACCAGGGCGCCGATGTAGAACAGCGCGATGCGCCAGGGCAGGGTGTTGATGGCGCGCGGCAGGGTCTTCTCGGGGTTCTCACTCTCGCCCGCGGTGACGCCGACGAGTTCGACGCCCAGGTAGGCGAACATGACGATCTGCAGGGTCATCACGGTGGCGCCGATGCCCTTGGGGAAGAAGCCGCCGTCCTGCCACAGGTGGGTGATCGACGCGGTGTCACCGGCCTTGCTGAACCCGAGGGTGAGCACGCCGATGCCGATCAGGATCATGCCGATGATGGCGGTGACCTTGACCATGGAGAACCAGAACTCGATCTCGCCGAACAGCTTCACCGAGATCAGGTTGGCCGCGTAGAGGATGACCAGGAAGGTCAACGCGCTGGCCCACTGCGGGATGCCGGGCGCCCAGAACTTGACGTACACGGCGGCCGCGGTGGTCTCGGCCATGCCGGTGACGACCCAGAACAGCCAGTACGTCCAGCCGGTGACGTAGCCGGCGAAGGGGCCGAGGAACTCCCGGGCGTACTCGGCGAAACTGCCGGAGACCGGGCGGTAGGTGAGGAGTTCGCCGAGGGCGCGCATGATCGCGAAGATCACCAGGCCGGCGACCGCGTAGGAGAGGATCAGGCTCGGCCCGGACTTGGAGATCGCGGTGCCGGCGCCGAGGAAGAGGCCGGTGCCGATCGCGCCGCCGATCGCGATCATCTGGATCTGGCGGCTGCCGAGCCCCCGCTCGTAGCCCTCTTCGTCCGGTTTCCCGTCGACCACCTGGTCGTAGGTCTGCTCGGCCATGGTCACCGTCCTGGTGGGTCTCGTTTGTGGGGAGAAGTCGTACCACGCCCGATCCGGATACCGGTGTTCATCTGAGCGATATTTGAGCATGTCCTGCTAGGTTTTGCCCGATTTATGCGAAAATGCCCCGGCCGATCGTCCGCATGCTGGACGGAACGGCCGGGGCTTGCCCGAAAGCGGGCAGGATCGCCGGACGAAGCGGAGGAAACCGCTCCACCGTCAGTCGGCGATCGCCTCCAGCAGCGACTCCTGGAGCGCCCCGAGCCACAGGTAGGCCATCACCAGCGGCTTGCGCTCGTCGCCGTCCGGCAGCCCGTAGAGGCCCTGCTCGTCCTCCTCGGTGATCTCCAGCCGCGCCCCGAGGGTCAGCCGCAGGTCGTTGAGCGCGCCCAGCCAGCGCAGGCAGTCGGGGGCCGGCAGCTTGAGCACCCCGCCGCCGCCCAGGCCGTCCAGCGACCGGACCACCTGCAGCGCGTCGTCCCGCTTGCGGGCCCGCAGGTCGAGCTCGGTGTAACGGCGGAACTCGGCCGAGGCGGCCTGCGCCTCGGTGTCGGCCGGCGCGGCCGGGTCGCCGTAGGCGTCCGGGAACAGCCGGGCCAGCGCCGGGTCCGCGGGCGCCTCGCTCGGCCCCTCGGCGAACAGCGCCGCCAGCGGGTCGTCGCTCTCCCCGCCCGGGCCGGGGCCGATCAGCTCCAGCATCTGCACTTCCAGCGAGCGCAGGATGGAGGCCTCCACCTCGTCCAGCGCGATCGCCGCGCCACCATCGCCGGTGCTCTCGAACAACCCAGCCATCTGTATCGGTCAGCCCGTCTTCGTCGTCTTCGCCCGCACCGCCGGGGAGGCGGGCGGTCAGTCGGTCGCCCGGTCGGTCGTACGCCGGAGGGGAGGTCAGTCGTGCTGCAGCGTCGCCCACAGGCCGTAGCCGTGCATCGCCTGGACGTCCCGCTCCATCTCCTCGCGGGAGCCACTGGAGACCACCGCCCGACCCTTGCTGTGCACGTCCATCATCAGCTTCCGGGCCTTGTCCTTCGGATAGCCGAAGTAGGCCTGGAAGACGTACTGGACGTAGCTCATGAGGTTGACCGGGTCGTTGTGCACGATGGTCACCCAGGGCGTGTCCGGCTCCGCCACCGGCAGTCCTTCGACCTCCGGGCGCTCGATCTCCACGGGCGCGACACTCACCGGCAGGCCTCCTCGTTGCACACTCGTCCGTGACTTCTCACGCCCCATGCTGCCATCCGGGGGACACCCGGGCGATTCCGCCCCGGGTCGCGTCGAGAGAAATCGTCACTCTGACGCTAAGTGGTAGTAGCATCATCCTCATGGACGCCACATCAGTGCGCGCGGCCGGTTCGACCGCGCTGCTCACCGACCGCTACGAGCTCACCATGCTGCAGGCCGCCCTGCGCAGCGGGGCCGCGCACCGCCGCTCCGTCTTCGAGGCGTTCACCCGACGCCTCCCCAGCGGCCGCCGCTACGGCGTGATGGCCGGCACCGGCCGGGTGCTGGACGCCGTCGAGAACTTCCGCTTCGACACCGCCCAGCTGGACTGGCTGTCCGAGCAGGGCGTGGTGGACGAGGACACCCTGCGGTTCCTGGCCGACTACCGCTTCCGCGGCGACATCCACGGCTACCCCGAGGGCGAGGTCTACTTCCCCGGCTCCCCCGTGCTCACCGTCGAGGGCAGCTTCGCCGAGACGGTGATCCTGGAGACGGTGATCCTCTCGATCCTCAACTTCGACTCCGCCGTCGCGGCCGCCGCCTCCCGGATGACCGCCGCGGCCGGCGGCCGGCCGGTGATCGAACTGGGCGCCCGCCGGGCCCACGAGCAGGCCGCCGTCGCCGCCGCCCGGGCCGCCTACGTGGCCGGCTTCGCCGCCACCTCCGACCTGGAGGCCGGCTACCGGTACGGCATCCCCACCACCGGCACCTCCGCGCACGCCTTCACCCTGGTGCACGACAGCGAACGGGACGCCTTCCGGGCCCAGATCGAGTCGATGGGCCGGGGCACCACCCTGCTGATCGACACCTTCGACCTGCACGAGGCCGTCCGCACCGCCGTCGAAGTGGCCGGGCCCGAACTCGGCGCCGTCCGGATCGACTCCGGCGACCTCATCCTGGCCGCCCACCGGGTCCGCCGTCAGCTCGACGAACTCGGCGCCGAGAAGACCCGGATCATCGTCACCTCGGACCTGGACGAGTACGCCATCGCCGCCCTCGCCGCCGCCCCGGTGGACGGCTACGGCGTCGGCACCAGCCTGGTCACCGGCAGCGGCCACCCGACCTGCGCCATGGTCTACAAGCTGGTCGCCCGCGCCGAGACCCCGGACGGCCCGCTCGTCCCGGTCGCCAAGCGCGCGGCCGGCGGCAAGACCAGCGTCGGCGGCCGCAAGTGGGCCGCCCGCCGACCCGACGCCGAGGGCGTCGCCGAGGCCGAGGTGGTCGGCACCGGGCCGATCCCCGAGGACCTGCGGCCCCACCTCGTCCAGGTGCCGCTGGTCCTGGCCGGCGAGACCGTCGGCCGCGAACCGCTGACCGCCGCCCGCGACCGCCACGTCCGGGCCCGGGCCGCGCTGCCGCTGTCGGCCACCCAGCTGTCCAAGGGGGACCCGGTCATCCCCACCGAGCTGATCGACTGACCGGCGGTCCGGTCGGCCGGCTGGATCGACTGACCGGCGGTCCGGTCGGCCGGCTGGCCGGCAGACGACCGGTTGGCCGACCTGCCGACAGACCCGCCGACTCCTGCGGAGCGTCGCGGACGGCCGCGCGGACCGGCGGTGGGCCGCCGGGCCCGAAGACGGGCCCCAAGCCTTCCGCCGCCGCGCGCCACTCCCTAGAGTCAGCCGTAGAGTTCCCCTGGAGTTCCTCCCCGGCCGTCCGGCGTTCGCGAGGGACCCGCCACCGGGGCGCACCCGCCCCCCACATCCGAGGATGCGAGCCATGCACCGGGCACTGATCGTCGTCGACGTGCAGAACGACTTCTGCGAGGGCGGCAGCCTGGCCGTCCCGGGCGGCGCCGAGGTGGCCGCCGCCATCACCGACCTGATCGCCGAGTCTCCCGCCGGCTACCAGCACATCCTCGCCACCCGGGACCACCACATCGACCCGGGCGGGCACTTCTCCGCCGAGCCGGACTACGTCTCCAGCTGGCCGGTGCACTGCGTGGCCGGGACCGAAGGCGTGGGCTTCCACCCCAACTTCGCCCCCTCGGTGATCTCCGGCGCGGTCGAGGCGGTCTTCGACAAGGGCGCCTACTCGGCGGCCTACAGCGGCTTCGAGGGGCTGGACGAGAACAACCGCGGCCCGGTGGAGTGGCTGCGCGAACGGCAGGTCGACGAGATCGACGTGGTCGGCATCGCCACCGACCACTGCGTCCGGGCCACCGCCCTGGACGCCGCCCGGGCCGGCTTCACCACCCGGGTGCTGCTCGACCTCACCGCCGGGGTGGCGCCGGAGACCACCGCCGCCGCGCTGGAGGAACTGCGGGCGGCCGGGGTCGAGCTGGTCGGCGCGCCGGTGGTCCGGCCGGCCTGAGCCGGACCTGCTGGGCCCGGCCCGCTGGACCCGGCCCGCGCACGAGCGGTGCGGTCGGTGCGGTCGGCGCGGTCGGTGCGGTCGGTGCTCAGACCACCATCAGCTCCACCACGTCCGTCCCGCCCGCCCGGTAGGCCTCGCGCAGCTCGCCGCCGACCGCCTCCGGGTCCGCGGCCAGCCGGGCGCCGGAGACGTACACCACCCGGATCCCCAGGTACTCCATCCGGTGCTGGCCGCCGCGCACCCAGGCGGCCTCGCCCTCGCTGACGCAGCGCAGGTCCGAGTCCACCTCCACCGCGACGCCCTGCTCCGGCCAGTAGAGGTCCGGGACACCGATGTAGGTGCCGCCGCGCATCCGCAGCTCCGGGGCGACCAGCGGGGCGGGCAGCAGCCACTCGTCCACCAGCCGGTCGACCCGCTCCAGCACGAACTCCCGCTCGGCGGCCAGGAGTTCGTCCAGCGCGGCCCGCACCCGGGGCTCCCCGGTCAGCCCCGACTCGACCAGCTCGGCGGCCAACTCCCGCACCGTGCAGCGGTTCTCCGGGCGGGCGACGGCCTCCCGGAGCACCTCGCGCACCGGCACCGGAGCGTCCACCGGGAGCCCGTCCGCCGTCCACTCGGCCAGCGCGTCGGCGACCGCCCGGGCCACCGGCGCGCAGGCCAGCCCGTGCACCGAGCGGGCCACCAACTCCCGTTCGGTGCGCCGGATCCGCACCTCGCCGGCGTCCTTGAGCCGACGCTGGCGGGGTACCAGGACGTCCACCCCGGTCACCGCGGGCAGCCGGGGCACGGCGGCGAAGCCGTACAGCGCCAGCGCGGCCGCCCCGGTGATCACCGCACCCTCCCGGCGGCCCTCCTCCCGGCCGTTCTGCGCCGCGTACAGCAGCGCGGCCCACATCCGCTGCTCCGGGGTGGGCTCGCCGGACTGGAGCAGGTAGACCCTGGGCAGCAGCCGCTGCCAGGGGCCGCCGTGGCGGCAGTGCTCGGTGATGACCCGGGCCGGCACGCCCCGGGCGCGCAGCTGGCTCGCGGTGACGACGTTCTGCTGACGCTTCGCCAGCTCCTCCAGGGACGGCGGCGGCGAGGGGATCCGGTAGCTCATGCGCGCCCCTCGACGAATCGCTCACTACGTTCGTTCATGCGCCCACCATCCCCAACCGCCACGCCCCCCGTGCCACTGCCTGACGCACTGTTACTCAACCGTCGCGAAACCGGGATCAGCCTGCACTAAAGTCCTCATACCCTCACTCATTTGGAGTAAATGACGTTCATATGGCTATCGGGTTTGATCGGAAACGATCGCCGACCTGGTCGTCTGACCCAGAGTGATCAAGGGCATACGGCGAGGGACCCCCGGGGCGTCAAACGCGCTTCCGGGATTGCCTAGGCTTACGTCATGTCACGTGACGAGACCGCCGGCCTCCGCGCGGCCCAGCTCCGCCTCGGCCGTCTGCCCGGGTACGTCCGCCGCCCGGATCCGGCCCGCCGCAGCGGCGAGAAGGGCCATACGTACAAGAAGGGCTGGGAGGTCCGCTTCACCGCCCGGAGCGAGGCCGAGATAGCAGAGATCCGCGACCTCGTGGTCGCCGCCGGGTTCGCCCCGGCCAGACCCTTCTTCAAGGGCCACCAGCTCATCCAGCCGGTCTACGGCATGGCCGCCGTCCAGGCCTACCTGGCCGCTAGACAGGCGGCCGAGGAACACGCCGAACGGGCGGAACTCGGGCGCCGACGACGCGCGGCGGGGGCGCGCACGGGCGCGACGCACGCCGGAGGGGCGCACGCCACCGGACAGCACGCCGTCGGCCATGCGGCGAACGGGTATCCGGCGGGCGGACACCAGGCGAACGGCCACCTCGCCAACAGCCACCCGGCGAACGGACACCAGACCAACGGACACCCGACCAACGGACACCCGACCAACGGACACCCGACCAACGGGCATCCGGCCAACGGGTTTCCGGCGGGCGCACACGCCACAGCCGGCCACCCCTCGGCCGCACAGGCCACCGCAGCGCCCGGCACCCACCGGTGCGAGCGCGAGGAGGCCGCCGCCGGAGCCGCCGCGGCTGCCGCGGCAGCGGCCGCAACGGCCGCCCAGCTGGCCCGGCGCCGGGCCGTCGAGTCCTTCCCCGCCCAGGTCGAACGCGGCAACACCGCCGACGACCTGATCGCCCCCACGGAGGCCCGGCCGACCCCCTGACCGGGCGGCACCTCCCCGCCCCGATCCGCGCCCCGGTCGCCGCAGGCCGCCGGGGCGCTTTCGACGCACCCCCCGCCACCCGGCCCGGCGCAACCCCCGTCGTGAGCGCGGTTGCGCAGACGGTTGTGCGGCCCCGGCTTCGCGCCCTGGGCGTGGACGCCGGACCCGGCAGGCCCTACGGTGGCACCTCAACTGCCGTGCGACCCCTGCCGTCCCACACCCCCTGACCAGCTGCGACACGCTCGCACCCGCGCCCCCGCACCACTGTGCAGCACTCCCCCGGCCGGGCCCCGGCGGCCCCGGTCGACCCACCACCAGCCCTCGACCGGCCCTCGACCGGCCCTTCACCGGCCTCCACCGGCAGTACCGCCGCCGCGCCGCACCGCCCGTCACCGGAACCGGACGCGCCGCAGCGGGTTCCAGGCATTCCATCGGATTGGTCACCCAGCGCACCGAGGGCCTACCGTAGAGTGAGCACAGATGATCGACCGTCAGAAACCCATCTCCCCTTCCGAGAAGACGAGATGACCAACCGTCACACGAGCGCCGCCGAGCCACCCCCGGGGCCCGGCGAACCGGAGGACGTACCGCTGGAGTTCGCGGCCTTCTGCGAACTCCACCGCCCCCGGTACCTCAGCTACGCCCGGGTGTGGCTGACCGAGCACGCCGAAGCGGCCACCGCCGTCCAACAGGCGTTCGCCGAAATCGCCGTCCAGTGGCGGGAATTGCTCACCAGCCCCAACCCGACCGCGCTCGCCTGGCAGATCCTGCGCGGCACCGTCGCCGAACACACCCCGCAGGAGATCCCCGTCCCCGACCGCCACCCCGCCGACGACGACCTGGCGATCCTGCACTACGTCGTCGGCCTCGCCGCCCCCGAGATCGCCGACGTCATCGGCACCGACACCGCCAGCGTCGCGGGCCGGCTCCGGCGCACCATGCTCCGCGAGGCCTCCGGCTGGTGAACCGCGGCGACCGGGGTCAGACCCGCTCGCCCGTCACGTCGAACAGGTGGTGCACCGGGTCGTGGATCAGGTAGCGGGCGAAGGACCCGACGGTGAAGCGCGCCCCGTCGCTGCGGCTCCCGGTCCGCTCCCACTGCTCCCCCGACACCGCCCCGAACGCCGCCGCCAACGCCGCCGCGGCCTCCGCCAGCTCCCCGGCCACCACCTGCGGCCGCTGCTCCCGGTAGCGCTCGGCGACCGCGGTCTCGTCCTGGTCCCAGTTCGGGAAGAGCGGGCCGTCCTGGTCGAGCATCAGGTCCAGCCGGACCAGGAACAGCCGGAAGACGTCCCGGACGTGGCAGGCGTACTCCAGGTCCGACCACACCCCCGGAGCCGGCCGACGGCGCAGCCCGTCCTCGTCCCCCGCCAGCACCGCCAGCCAGGCCTCGGCGTTCGCCCGGACCATCGCGGCGACCTCCGCCGGGGCCACCGCCGGAGTGTCCAACCCGCAGTCGGGGCAGGCGCGTTCGAGCACCCAGGTCCAGTCCTTGGCGTCCGGGACGATCGCGTCCGGGGCGCTGGGGGCGGGGGTGCCCGGGGCGGAGGTTCCCGGGGCGGGGGTGCCGGCGTCGACGGGGTTCGCGAGGTGCTGGTCAGGAGTGCTCATGGGCCCAGCATGGCCGCCCCGCACCCGGCCCCACCAGCGCCAAGGCCGCCAGCGACCGCCGAAATGCTGCCAGGCCGGCGCCCGTCCGAGCAGCCCCCGTCCGAGCGGTGCACGACACGATCAGCCCCGGCGCGATCAGCCCCCGGCCCGCTCGTACTCCAGCCGGGCCGCCAGCAGGCTGCCCAGATTCTCCCGGCTCCACTCGCACACCGCGTCCATCGGCCCCAGCAGGGTCCGCCCCAACGGCGTCAGCGCGTACTCGACCCGCGGCGGATTCTCCGCGTACTCGGTCCGGACCACCGCGCCGTCCTGCTCCATCGAACGCAGCGACTCCGCCAGCACCTTCGCCGTGATGCCCGCCAACGGGACCCGCAGCTCCGAGAACCGGCGCGGCCCGCCCTCCAGGCAACGGATGATCCGCCAGGCCCACTTGCGGCTGCCCAGCACCGGCACCGACTGCACCGGGCAGTCGGCCGGGAAGAAGTCCGCCGGCAGCGGCGCCGGCCCGGTCTGCGTCATGCCCCGACCGTACCCGCCGGACCGGCTCTGCGGCAGGGCGGCACCGGCCGTCGGAGCCGGTTCCGTTGAAGTAACCGGCACCCCCCGGTCTACCGTCACGGCACCGGCGGGCCACCACGCCCGCCACCGAACCGACCCGAACCGACCTGAACCGACCTGAACCGACCGACGGAGGCCCCCATGACCACCACCACGCCCCGGCAGCAGCACCGCGCGGACGTCATCGTCTACGGCGCGGGCGGGCAGGTCGGCCGCGCCGTGATCACCGAGGCCCGCCGCCGCGGCCTCACCGTCACCGCCGCCGTCCGCGACCCCGAGCGCCACGCCGACCTCGCCGACCTCGCCGGCGGGGGCGTCACCCTGGTGCGCTGTGACGTCACCGACCCGGCCGCCGTCGCCGCCACCGCCCCCGGACACCCCGCCGCCGTCAGCTCCGTCTACACCCCCGACACCCCGTCCACCGAGTTCTACCGCGCCGCCACCAGCGCCCTCGTCGACGGCCTCGGCCGCGCCGGCGTCCCCCGGCTGCTCAGCGTCGGCATCGCCACCACCCTGCAGACCGCCCCCGGCGTCGCCGTCCACGACGACCCCGCCTTCCCCGACGCCTACCGCACCTTCTCCCTCGGCCACTCCGCCGCCCTCGACCTGCTCCACGACTCCCCCGCCACCCTCGACTGGGTCGTCGTCACCCCGCCCATGGACCTCGACCGCACCGCCCCCGGCACCGGCCGCTACCGGATCGGCGGCCCCCACGTCCTCGGCCCCCGGATCGCCCAGGCCGACCTCGCCCTCGCCATCGTCGACCAACTCACCACCCCCACCCACCACCGGCAGCAGATCGCCGTCGCCGCATAGGCCCCGCACCGAAAATCCCGGCACGAACCGGCCCCACCGGGCATCCTGGGCACCATGGCCACGGACCTCTCAGCCCTCGCGGTGAAACCCACCCTGCACGGCCCCACCATCCGCCTCGTCCCCCTGGCGGCCCGGCACACCGACCCGCTGTGGGCGCACTGCACCGACCAGGAGACCAACCGGCTCACCGGCACCCGCACCGCCTTCACCCGCGACCAGATCGCCCAGTGGTGCGCCACCCGCGCCGACCACCCCGACCGGCTCGACCTCGCCGTCGAGGACCCGACCACCGGCCGCTTCCTCGGCGACACCGCCCTCACCAACGTCGACCCGGACAACAACTCCGCCGACTACCGGATCGCCCTCACCCCCGACAGCGTCGGCCGCGGCATCGGCACCGAGACCACCGTCCTGGTCCTCCGCCACGCCTTCGCCACCGTCGGCCTCCACCGCGTCCACCTCGACGTCTTCGAGTACAACGAACGCGCCGCCCGCGCCTACACCAAGGCCGGCTTCGTCCTCGAAGGCCGCGCCCGCCAGGCCCACCACTGGGACGACCGCTACTGGGACGTCCTCCACATGGCCGCCCTACGCGACGACTGGCTCAGCACTCACTGACCGCCCCCACCGTACGGCGCCCCCTCAACCCCCCGCCGCCCCCGCCGCCGCAGCACCACCGCGGCGACCACCGCCCCCACCACCACAACACCAACCGCACCGGCGCCGATCACCAGCCCACTGCCGCTGCTGCCGCCTGACGTGGCCTCGGGTACGGCCGATGGTTGGCCCGTCGCGTCGCTCTCGTCATCGCCGGGTGGCGCGCCCAACGACTCGGGCCGGTTCGCGAGCGGGTTCTCCTTCGGCCCGTTGTCCACCGCCGGATTCGGCTCCAGCGCCTTCTCCGGGGCGACGACCCCGTAGCCGTAGTGGACATTGGGCACCACTGTCCCATCCGGCGGGGGAGTAGCCGACTTGATCATCCTGTTGATCACCTGCCCGGCGGACAGGTTCGGGTACTTGGACCGAATGAGAGCCGCGGTAGCGGAGACGTAGGCAGTGGAGTCGGACGTACCGTTCCCGATCGCATAGCTCGTCAGGGATTTCGCCGAAGCACGGTAGATCTCCACACCGGGTGCGAGGAGCGTGAGTTCGGGACCGGGCTTGGAGCTGCCCCACACCACCCCCTTGGCGTCCGCCGCCCCGACGGCCACCACACCGGGAAAGGCGGCCGGATAGTTGACGCTCAGGTCCGCGACGCTGTTGCCGGCTCCCCCGACCAGTACGGCGTCCTTCGACACCGCGTACTCCACCGCTTTCCGGGCCTGAGAGTCGAAGTGGAACGGTCCCCCGACGGACATATTGATGACCGTCGCACCGTGGTCCACCGCGAAACGAATCGCCGCCGCCAGATCGTTCTGCTCCGGCACAGGACCGCCGTCGCTCGTTCTCACCTTCACCGGCAGGATCTTCGCCTTGGGGGCCAGCCCCATCACTCCGGCCTGGGTACCGTGCCCGTGCCCCGCGATGAGACTCGCCATCCCGGTACCGTGACCGTCCGTGTCAGTACGCCCGTCCGACTTGGCACCGGAGAAATCGGCCCCGGGAAGCACCTGCCCCGTCAGGTCCTGGTGCTCCGAGTTCACCCCGCTGTCGATCACCGCAACGACGACGCCCTCGCCCTGACTCACCGGCCAGACCTTCGTCTCGGCCTCGAAGGTCTTGAGAGCCCATTGCTTGTCCCTGACCTCATCGGCCAGAGCCGCCGGCGCGGCGACGGCCCAGACCAGCGCCCCAGCCGCAAGGACCGCCGTACCACGTGCCAACGAGCGGCTCGTCAACCCCGTTCACCCCACTCAACGAGGCATCCCCGCAGATCACCGACCTGCGGGGATGCGATCAGATCACCCGGCCGTTCACGGACCGGCCCTCATTCCACCACGTTCGGATTGGCCGGCTTGTCCGACGCCCAGGTCTCCTCGTCCTCGACGAGGTAGTCCGGCCGCTTACCGTCCTTCCCTCGGTTCTTCCTACCGCGCTGTGCCTCGCTCAGCGGGATGCCTGGCGACATGACACCTGTACTCCGGGCTCCGACCTCCCCACCCAGGCGGCTGCGCGCGCCCAAACCGGACCCTCCTTCCGTGAAGGCCTGCTTGCCCCGTACTCCGGAAATGGGCGGAATCGTCTCGCCGACGGCTCCCCCGGGCCGGGCCAGCGGTCCAGCGAGCTGTCTGGCCCCGGCCGCTCCTCTTCCTCCGGCTCCGATACCTGGATGGACCTCACCACCGATCCCGGTAGTTCGGCCACCTCGAAGACCCGGCCCCTCCACCGGAGCCGCGCCACTCGAAAATTCCTTGGCGCCAAGGCCAGAACCAGCAGGAGAGCCCTGCACCGACGGTCCTGGATGGACAGCAGTCGTCCGCTCACCGCCGCCCCCGATCGGTCCGCTGCCGGGAGCCACGGTCGGCGGAACATTCAAGCCGGACGTCTGGGTCCCGGAGGTGACCGGACTCGGCACACTTCCGCCCTGTCCGGGCATCGGCGTACCCGAGATGCCCGCGCTGGAAGTACGCCCCGTGGTTGGCGGCGATTTCGGGAGCGCCTGTGCCACTCCTCCCCTGATCCCGGAGTCGGTCGGGGCCGCTGTCCCCTTGACCGCGGGGCGGGCCACCATCGGAGGCTGCGACTTCGGCCGCGTTGACGTGGCGCCGGCTGCCGACCGCGCCGACGCCCCTCCGGTCCCGAACGAAGCACCTGAGACGACTGCGGCCACTGCAGCCGCCGCCCCCGTCGGGTCGGCCTGCGGGCTGGCGTCTCGACTGTCGTCCACCGGCGGTCGTTGAAGGGACGGCGGAGCCTTCAAGGCAGGTGTCGCGATGCGGTAGTGCATCGCGAGGGTCTGCATGACGGCTGCCGCTTCGGCCTTCTTCTGGTCCGTGAGCTGGATGTGGTCGTCCTCGCTGCTGAAGAAGTCCCCGACCTTGTCCTTGAACTGGTCCCAGCTGCCCGGTTCCTCGGGCATGGTGCGCTTGGCCGTCGCCATCGCCTCGGACATGTTGTGCAGCGTGTTGGCCGCGTCGTTGGCGTACGCGGCGGCCTCGTTGATGTTGGTGGCGAGGGTCAGCATCGAGGTGTGGAAGGAGTCGCTGGTGGTGCCCTCCCAGGAGGTGGCCGCCTCGGTGCTCACGTTGGTGAGGGTCTTGCGGATCTCCTTGAGCGTGGTCGCCGCCTTGCGCCAGGGGTCGCCGGCGGCCATCACCGCGCCGGGGTCGAGGGCCTGTGCCATCGTGCGGAGATCGGCATGGCTGTACTTGGTGAAATCGGTGTAGGTCACGGGTTGTTCACCTCCGGTCGGGCGATCGGTCAGATGGTGGCGTTGCCACGCCGGGACGGGACCTGGTTGGCCTGGTACGCGACCTGGCTGGTGGCCGAGGGATCGGACACGGACCAACCGTCGCCGGCCAGCTTGAGCTTCGTGCCCACGTGCTGGTCCTGCTCCTCGTAGTTGGTCGCGGTGAGTTCTGCCTTCTTCTGGGCCTGATCGATCGCCTGCTGGAGCTGGTTCAGCACGTCCCGCAGGGCGTCCCGCATGGTGCTGTAGCGGCCGTGGATCTCCGTCGCCTCCGCGAAGGTGCCGAAGGCGGTCTTGCCGATGCCGCTGCGTCCGTGGGTGGTGCTGCCGTTGGCGTCCTTCTCGAATTCCTTCAACAGCAGCCGTACCTGCCCGGCGAACGTGCGCAGTTGCTCGATCTCGACCCGGTAGCCCTGGTTGGCCCCGCCGGTCGAACCGGTCCCTGTTCCCATTGCGGCGCCCCCCGTGCGTCCGTTCCTGGCCTTCGGGGCCCGGGCCCCGGTGTCCCATGTCTAACACACCGGGTCGGAACCCCGCCCGGTGCACGGTCAGTTCGAGGGCGTCCTGGTCTGCAGGGCTTCGGCGAGGGCGCGGCGGCAGAGGGAGTCGGCGTGCCGGGTGGTCTCGGGTTGGCGGTAGCGGCGGGCGAGGTCGAGGGTGGTGCGGACGGCGGTGTCGAGGCCGATGCGGTGGCCGACGGAGACGTAGACGGGTTTGACGCCGGGCTGGGTGCGCACCGCGCGGCCGACCTCTTCGCCGGTGACGGGGTCGGTGAGCGGGGTCCAGGAGCCGCGTGCGGCCTCGGGGTCGTGGTGGTCGAAGGTGAAGGGGGTCTTGGCGACGCCGAGGGTGCGCAGTCCGGTGAGGACGCCGAGGTGGCTGGCGAGGCCGAGGCGGCGGGGGTGGGCGAGGCCGTAGCCGTCGCAGACGACGGTGTCGGGGGTGCGGGTGAGGGCGGCCAGCGCGTCGAGGACGGCGGGGAGTTCGCGGAAGGCTAGCAGTCCGGGGACGTAGGGGAAGGCGATCCGGCCGACGGCGGTGGCTTCCTCGACGACGTCCAGGGTGTCCCGGTCGAGGAGGACGGCGGCGGCGACGACGAGGTCGTGGTCGTCGTCGTAGGCGACGTCGACTCCGGCGATGAGCGGGCCGGGGGTGCCGTCGTCCTGGGCGCGGACGAGCGGCCGCAGTCGTTCCTGTTCGGCGAGCGCCTGGGCCTCGGTGGTGGGCCAGTCGGTGGGGATGGGCACGGTCGGTTCCCCCGGGTCTGCGTGGTGTCGGACGGGTTCCACCGTACCGAGGGGTGCGGACGACCCCGGGGTGAGCCCGTGCGCCCCCTGTGCCCCCGGCCTCGCGGGCTAGCCTGGTCGTGCCGAACTCCCTTGCCGGGTAGGACTTCTGGCACCGGCATCATTCCCGCCCGTTTCCCCCGACGTGCGAAGGACCCCCCGCCATGCCACGTCCGTCCGCTGCCCAGTTCTGCCTCGGCTCGTTCACCGTCGTCGCCACCACAGTGGCGCTGCTGGCCGTCTCGGGCGCCTCGGGCGTCCTGGAGGTCGCGGTGCTGGTGGGGTTCGCGCTGGCGCTCGGCACCGTGGTGACGGTGCTCTCGATGGCGGTGTCCGCCCGCTCGGCGGCGGTCGGCGACCGCTCCGGGGCCTCCGCGGCCGCTGCCGGGCGCGAGTACGCCCGGCAGCGCTGATCCGCCGATCAGCTGATCGACGGGTCGACGGGGCGACGGATCAGCGCTGTCGCGGTCAGATCTCGGTGGTGACCACGACGGTCTTCGCGGCCTTGTCGTGGAGGCACTGCCGGTAGGGCTTGTCGAAGACGCCGAAGAGGCCGTCGATGACCCACCACACGGCGGCGCAGCAGAGCACGGCCGGGAGGATGTAGACGGCGGCCCGGGTCCACGCGGCGGACTGCGTCGGCGAGTTGCCGTCGATCAGCATGGCGACGCGGATCTTCATGGCCTTCTTGCCGAGGGTCTGGCCGTCCCGGCTGAGCATCAGCGCCTCGTAGACGAGGTAGACGGCGCAGCCGAGCCAGAAGGCCTCGGTGGTGCCCTCGCGGGTGCTGAGGTCGACGAAGGGGCCGATGACGATGACGCCGATGGCCTGCATCAGGACGTAGTCGATGAGGCGGGCGACGATCCGCTTGGGCCAGGTGCCGATCGGCGGCATGCCGGGAACGGGTCCGCCGCTGGGGGCGCCGTACGGGGCGGAGTCGGGGCCGTGGCCGGGTGGGGGCTGGTCGTAGGGCTGTCCGCCGTAGGGCGTTTGGCCGTAGGGGTTCTGACCGGGGGTCGGTCCGCCGTAGCTGCCCTGGTAGGCGCCGGGGCCCTCCCCGGGGGCGCCGGACGGGGCGGGTCGTGGCGGTTCGCCGTCCGGCGTGCCGCCGCCCGGGGTGGGGGGCTGCTTGTCGAAGGAGGGCGGACCGCCCCCCTCCGGCTGGGGGCCTGAGGGGTCGTGGGTGCTCATCCCCCGAGTAGAACATCGAGGATTCTCGGCCTTTGGGACATTTTGTCCGTTTTGCTGTCACGCAGCTCGATCGGCGACCCGGCGAACGCCACCCGGGCACCCAGGCACCCAGGCACCCAGGCACCCAGGCACCCAGGCACCCAGGACCGCAACGGCCGGCTCAGCTGCGGACCACCCTGGTCCGGGCCGCCCGGTCCTGCCAGCCGCGCCGGGCCGACCGGTCGAACACCGGCCAGACCAGGCCGAGCAGCAGCACCGTGCCGAGCTGCCGGACGACCCACCGCAGCAGCGAGCGGCCGAGGCTCAGCCGGGTGGTCCGTCCGCCGGGGGCACCGGCGTCCACCACCCGGATCCGGGCCAGGCGTTTGCCGAAGGTCTGGCCGGTCCGGGCGATCGGCAGCACCTCGTAGACGAGGCTGACGAACACCAGGATGCCGAGCAGGGCGGCGACCTTGGCCAGCACCACGTCGTCGACCAGCCAGACCTGCACGTGGCGGCGGGCGAGGGAGCTGGCCATCCTGGCCTGGTCGACCTTCTGCTGGAGGTGGTCGGAGACCGAGCTGCCGAGCGGGATCCCGGCCGCGACGGCGACCACCAGCAGCACCGCGGTGTCCACCGCCCGGGCCGCCAGCCGCCGCCCCAGCCCGGCGGGCACCAGGGGCGCCGGGGATGCCGGTCGGCGACGGACGGCGGACTCCCGGGCCGGCCGCACCACCGGCAACGCGGCGACGACGGCCGGGACCGGCGCCGACCCGGGACCGGCCCCCGCTCCGGGACCGGCCCCCACTTCGGCCGCCACCTGGGCCGCCGGTTCGACGGCCGCCCCGGCGGTCGGCGCCGCCACCTCGCGGACCGCGCCCGTCATGGCGGGCGCGACGGCCGCCGCCACCTCCACGGCAACCGCAGCGCGCTCCCCCTCCGCACGCCCCTCTTCCTCCTCGGGCGCCCCCGGAAGCACCCCCCAGGACACCCAGCGCGGGGCCCCACCGGTCTCCATCAGGCCCCGCTGCGCCCGCGGATCCGCCTGCCACCCCGAGGCTCCGGCGTCGGCACCGGCACCGGCCTCGGCGGCACCGCCCACCCCAGGAGCCTCCTCCAGCGCGGGCTCGACGATCCGGAACACCGGCCCGCCGATCACCTCGGCGACCCGCGGCCCGACCACGAAGGACGCCCCGCCTGTGGTCTGGTCCAGGTACACCGGCCCGGTGTCCCCTGCCCCCGGAGCCTCCCGCCCGTCCAGCACGGGCACCATCGGCACCGGCCCCGGCGCAGAACCAGGCACGGACACCGGCGCAGAAACAGGCACGGACAAAGGCACCGGCACGACCAGCGGCACCGGCGACTCCGACCGCGCCGGCGGCACCGGCACCACCGGTGGCGGCACCACCCGCGCCGCCGCGACGTCGGGGGCGGGGGCGGGGGCGGGGGCGGGGGCGGGCCGCCGGGTGGCGTACCGGGGCGGCTGCAGCACCTCGCCCTCGACGGGGGCAGGCCGGCTGGTGCCCGGCACCCAGGCCGAGCCGCCCCAGTAGCGGACGAACCCGGGGATGGACGGGTCGGCGTAGTAGCCGGGCTCGGGTGCGACGGCCGGGTCGCCGCCGGCGGCGAAGGAGCGGTCCGTCATGGGGGTCTTCTCTCCTGTCGGGCCTTGACGAGGGCCGTTGAGGGGCGGGCCTCGGCAGATCCAAAGATCGAAACGTGGTCGGAACCGGGTCGGTCCGAGCACAGGGCCACGCCGCGCCCGCGCACACCCCGGGGCGTACGGGGCGCTCGGGGCACGTGGGGGCGCCACCGAAGGCGGACAGTCGCCGGACAGTTACAAAGGGTAGTACCTCGCCGGAGCCCCCAAGGAAAGTTGACGATTCCCCGGACAGCGGAGGCCCGCCCGGGGTAGGGGCCCACGCGCGGCGGGACCGCCACACCCCGCCGCCCGAAACTTCCCGGAGAAATCCCGGAAACGTGTGTAAGAACCGGCGCGGACCGCCCTCTCAAAGGTCACAGGGCCCGGAAGCGGGCACGAACCGAAGGCAGAGAGGAAGACGATCATGGACCGCCCCGTCAGCGTCGTGGAGCACGAGCTGGAGCTGAACCTGGTGCTCTCCCCGGAGCACAGCGTCCCCGTCCCGGCCCGGCTGACCTACGGCAGCCACGACCCGTACGCCGTGTACATCACCTTCCACCTGGACACCGGCTCCCCGGTGACCTGGGTGTTCGCCCGCGAGCTGCTGGTCGAGGGCACCTTCCGCCCGTGCGGCCAGGGCGACGTGCGGATCTGGCCGACCCGTTCGGGCCGGCGCAGCGTGCTGTGCATGGCGCTGAGCTCCCCGGCCGGGGACGCGCTGCTGGAGGCGCCGCTGCCGGTCGTCGCGGCCTGGCTGGAGCGGGCGCACCGGCTGGTCCCGCCGGGCAGCGAGCTGGCCGCCCTCGACATGGACGGCTCGCTCGCCGAGCTGCTCGCGTAGACGTGCGGGCCATGCGGGTCGTGCCGGTCGTGCCGGTCGCACGCCGCAACGTACGGAGCGTACGGAGCGTACGGAGGCTGCGGAGCGTACGGAGAGCCCCCGCCGGCTCAGCGGGCCGCGGGGGCCTGCTGACGACCGCGGGCGGCGTCCGGGCCGCCGTCGCCGTCCCGCTGTCCGGGCAGCCGGACCAGCGGGGCACCGGCGGAGCGCCGACGTGCCCTTATCCGGATGGCGGCGGCGAGCAGGAAGCAGAGGCCGACCCACGGATAGACCGAGGTCGGCAGCTGGTTCAGCGGTGACATGT
This sequence comes from Kitasatospora sp. NPDC059160, assembly GCF_042755465.1. NCBI lineage: Bacteria > Bacillati > Actinomycetota > Actinomycetes > Kitasatosporales > Streptomycetaceae > Kitasatospora > Kitasatospora sp. NPDC059160. Next base: position 19,418 of record NZ_JBHZCN010000020.1, read on the forward strand.
GGAGCACGGCCGCGCCGACCGGCTTGGCGGCCCACATCGCGAAGGACAGGAAGGCCAGCAGGGTGGCCCAGAACGCGGCCCGCCAGCGCAGTCGGCGGACGCCGGCCGGGCGGGCGCGCTCGACGGAGGCCTCGGCGGCGAGCAGCACGAGGACCGGCACGCACCAGACCCAGTGGTGGGTCCAGCTGATCGGCGAGATGAGCACGGCCGTGACGGCGGTGACGCAGAAGCCCCAGGCCTCGGCCCGGGGCAGCCAGCGGCCGCTGCGGACGGCCCAGGCGGCGACGGCGAGGCCGGCCACCGCGACCAGGCCCGCCCCGAGGGTGGCGAGGAAGCCGGGGTCGGCGCTGTGCAGCAGCCGGGCGAAGGCGCCGCGCAGCGACTGGTTGTCGACGATCTCGGTCTTGCCGACCCGGGAGGAGTCGTAGAGGTACTTGGTCCAGAAGCCCCAGGTGGCGTCGGGGAGGAAGAGCGCGCCGATCAGGAAGGTGCCGAGGAAGGTGAGGCCGGCGGTGAAGGCGGCCCGGACCCGGCCGGTGATCAGCAGGTAGACGGCGAACAGGCCGGGGGTGAGCTTGATCCCGGCGGCGATGCCGATCGCGATGCCCTTGCTGCGGTGGGCGTCGGACCGGGTGAGGTCCCAGAGGATCAGGCAGCCGAGCGCGAGGTTGATCTGGCCGTACCGGAGCGTGGTGAAGACGGGTTCGAGCCAGACGCCGAGGCCGGTGATCAGGACCACACCGATCGGCCGGAGTTCGCGGCGCGGCCAGCCGACCAGCTTGAAGGACAGGTGGGACATCAGCGCGAGCAGCCCGAGGTTGCCGAGAGTGATCACCACGCGGAGGACGGGGATCGGCAGCCAGGTGGTCGGGACGAACAGCATGGCCGCGAACGGGGGGTAGGTCGCGGGGAGGTTCCACTCGGTGACGCGCAGCGCGTAGAGGTCGGTGCCGTTGGCGACGGCGGCGCCCTCGGCCCGGTAGACGATCATGTCGACCATCGACGTGTGGACGAAGTGGCGGACCACTGCGTACACGACCAGCGACAGCAGCGCCACGGACGAGGCGATCAGCATCGGGCGGCGGGGGGCCTCACGCACTGCGCGCACGGGGGCACCGAGCGCGACGCGCAGCCGGTCGGACAGGGGAGCGGGCGACGGGGCGGATACGGTCCGCACCGGGCTGCGCTCGTCTTGTACCGCTGTCACCTGTCCACTCCGTCCACCGCTCGGCCAACCAGCGACGATACCGGATGCGACCCATCCCGTCCTGGGCGCGATCGACTACTCGCAGTGACGACAGTGCCCCGACCGACAATGCCCCGACCGACCGTGCCCGGCTGCGGGCTGAGCACGGGCGGCCGGGGCGGTCCGAGGGGCCGGAGCCCGGCGCGGGGGCCTCAGCCGGTGTAGCGGCCGAAGGCCCGGGTGAAGTCCAGCGGCTGCTGGACGATGCTGCTGCAACTGGCGTCCGCGGTGGGCCTGGCGCCGCCGGCGCAGGCCTTGTCCCGGGTCCCGGACCACATGGCCAGCCAGGCGAGGTGCTTGCCGGCCGCGAAGTCGGCCAGCTGCTCGGCGTCGGCCACCGTGAAGACCTCGCTGGCGACGTCGTTGACGCCGATCATCGGGGTGACCGCGACCTTGCGCCAGGCGGCCGCGTCGTCCAGCCCCAGCACGCTCTTGACCTGGGCCTGGGTGGCGGTGGCCGCGGCGATCGCGTACGTGCCCATCCGCCCCTGCGGGTTGGGGGCGACGCCGTCGCCGAAGTCCATGGCCATGATGTTGACGGCACCGATCGCGACGCCGGCGGCCTTGGCACCGGCGACCAGGTCGACGCCGTCCTGGGTCAGGCCGGAGGGCAGCGCGGGCAGGGTGAAGGAGACGTCGAGCGGACTGCCCTTCGCGGCGGCCTCGCGCTGGAGCTGGGCGACGGCCTGGGCCCGCTGGGTGTTGGCGGCGGTGTCGTCGATCGCACCGCCCTCGACGTCGAAGTCGAGCCGGGTCACGCCGTACGCGTCGATCACCGTGCGGTACGCGGCGGCCAGGTCCGCGGTGGAGCCGCAGGCCAGGGCCAGCTCGCTGCCGTTGGCGCCGCCGAAGGAGACCCGGACGTCGCCGCCGATCGCGCGCAGGGCGCCGATCTGGGCGGCCACCGCGTCGGCGGACAGGTCGCTGACCCCGCCCCACTTGGGTACGCAGCCGCCGCCGGAGACCACGAAGGCGAGGGTGAACCGCTTCACCCCGGTGGCCTTGGCGGTGGCGACCAGGTCGTAGGGCGGGTAGAGCGAGGTGTCGACGTACGGGGCGAAGCCGCCCCCGGTGCCGGCCGGGGGGACGGGCACACCGGTCGCCGTGGGGGTGGCGGTCGGGGTGGCGGTCGGCTTCGCGGTGGCGGTCGGGGTCGGCTTCCCGGTGGCCGTGGCAGTGGCAGTGGCGGTCGGACCGGCCGTCGCGGTCGCGGTGGGCGAGGCCGAGCCGGTGGGCGCCACCGTGGGGGTGGTGGTCGGGCGTCCGGAGGGGGTGGGCGCGGGGCCCTCGCCGGCCGTGCAGGAGGCGTTGTTGATCAGGCAGTTCCCGGGCTCGGCCTGCGCCGGGCCGGCGCCCTGGGCAACGAAGCCGACCACCACGCCCTTCCCCGGGTCCAGCCGCTTGCTCCAGGCCTCCGGCCTGACGGTGACGTGCTGCCCGGCGACGGTGAAGGTGGCGTTCCAGAGCGAGTCGATCTTCGCGCCGGCCGGCAGGTCGAAGCTGAGCGTCCAGTCCTCGATCGGATCGGCGGCCGGGTTGGTGACCAGGTACTGGCCGGTGTAGCCGGTGTCCCAGCTGCTGGTCCGGCTGTAGACGGCGCCGAGCGGGGCGGCGCTGGCCGAGGAGGCGAGCACCACCGTCCCGCCCGCGACCAGGGCGGCGGCGACCGCCGAGGCCCCGATGATCGTCCCCTTGCGGCTGCGCCTGCGGCGGCCGGAACGGCGGGTGGGTCGGGTGGTCATGCGCGTTACCTCCGCGGGAGCCTGCGGTCGGCACCGTTCGCGGGTGCCTGCGGTCGGCCGCCGTCCGGACGGGCCGCGCACGGGTGCGCGGGGACGTCCCGGGCGGCCGGCCCGGCTCGGTCGGGTGACCGGCGCGACCGACGCTAGCCGCGCCCGGGGGCCGGAAACCGCGGGCTGAGCGAGGGGTGAAGCTCCCTTAGGCCGCAGTTAAGGAAGAGGCCCCGGAGGAGGACGCCCCGGAGGAGAAAGCCCCGGAGGAGAAGGCGCCGGAGGAGGACGCCCCGGGGGAAGAGGCCACCCTCCCGACCCGCCGTCACTTCGGGAACAGTGCGCCCCGGGTCCGCCGCCGTCCGGCCCGCGCGGGCGGGGCCTCCGTCGGGCGGGTGCGCAGCCGCAGCCTGGTCTCCGCGCCGCCGAGCACGGCGGAGCGGCCGAGTGCCAGGTCGCCGCCGGTGGACTCGGCAAGCTTGCGCACGATGTCCAGTCCGAGGCCGGTGGAGCCCTCGCCGCCGTGGCCCTCGCCGCGTTTGAGGGCGGCGGCCGGGTCGCTGTAGCCGGGCCCGGCGTCGCCGACCAGCACGATCACCGCGTTCTCGGTGGCCAGGACGTCCACCGAGAAGGCGGTGCCGACGGCGGTGTGCCGGAAGACGTTGCCGAGCAGGGCGTCGACGGCGGCGGCCAGGTCGCCGCGCTGGACGGGGACGGGCGCGGCGCGTTCGGCGCCGGCCAGTTGCCAGCGGCGGCCCTCGTCCTCGGCCAGCGCGGACCAGAAGCCGACCCGTTCGCGGATCACCTCGGCGGCGTCGCAGCCGACCGCGACGGCGGGCGCGTCCTCGGGGGCGCGGCGGGCGGAGCGGATGATCTGGTCGACCTCGCGCTCCAGTTGGGCCACCGCGTGCCGGGTGGCGTCGGCCGCGTCGCCGTCGCCGAGGGAGGCGGCGTTGAGTCGCAGCACGGTCAGCGGGGTGCGCAGTCGGTGCGACAGGTCGGCTGCCAACTCGCGTTCTGCCGCGAGGAGTTGGACCACACGGTCGGCCATGGCGTTGAACGCGTTGGCGGCCTCGCGGAGTTCCTCGGGGCTGCCGTCGACCTGCTTGCCCGTCACCGGGACGCGCACCGCGAGGTCCCCGGCGCCCAGCGAGCGGGCGGCGGCGGCCAGCCGGCGGGCGGAGGCCACGATCCGGCCGCCCATCCGGTCGGCGACCAGCACCGAGAGAGCGACCAGGCCGAGCGCGACGGCGGAGAGCACCAGCCAGGCGGTGGCGACGCCCCGGGTGAGGTCGCTCTCGGCGACGAACACCTCGACCACGGCGGTCCGTCCGGTGTCCACCGCGACCGGCTGGAGCAGCGCGTAGCCGCCGGGCACCGCGACGGTGAAGGCCCGGCCCTGGTCGCCGGCCGTGGCCACGTCCGCCGCGGCGGCGCGCCCCTCCCCGAGGGTCGGCCCGTCGGGCCCGCCGGACCCCGCGGGCGCCCGGGTCGCACCGGCCCCCGCAGCCGCCCCGGCCCCTTCGGCCCCACCGGCCCGGCCGGCCCCGCCGGAACCGCCCGACCCCGCAGCCGCACCGGCCCCGCCCGAGGCCCAGGACTCCCCCGCGGGCACCGGCAGGTGCACCGCCATCCGGCCCTGGCCCCCCGCGTCGGTGCTGGCCAGCGCACGGTTGACGGCGTCCTGGTCGGTGGTGATCGCCAGGGCCGGCCCGAGCGCCGCGGCCTGCCGCTCGGCGGCGGTGAACGCCCGGTCCCGGGCGGTCTGCTGGACCATCAGGCCGAGCGGGATGAGGAAGGCCAGCGCGACCATGGTGGTCCCGGCCACGGCGGCCTTGATCAGGGCCCAGCGCAGCGAGTGGGTGAACCGCTTCATGTCCGGTGCTCCGCGGGGCCCCCGGTCGCGAGGCCCGCGGTGGCGGCCTCCAGCCGGACCCCGACGCCCCGGACGGTGTGCAGGTAGCGGGGGTTGGAGGCGGTCTCGCCGAGCTTGCGGCGCAGCCAGGAGAGGTGGACGTCGATGGTCTGGTCGCCGCCGTAGGTCTGCTGCCAGACCTCGGCGAGGATCTCCTTGCGCGGCACCACCACTCCGGGCCGGGCGGCCAGGAAGGCCAGCAGGTCGAACTCCCGCCGGGTCAGGTCGAGCAGCCGCCCGTCCAGGACGGCCTCGCGCCGCTGGAGGTCGATGGCCAGTCCGCCGACCCGCAGCACCTGGGCGACGGGCGCGGTGCCGCCGCCGAGCCGGCGCAGCACGGCGGCCATCCGGGCGCTCAGGTGTTCCCCGGAGAAAGGTTTCACCAGGTAGTCGTCGGCACCGTCGTTGAGCAGTCGGACGATCTCGGCCTCGTCGTCCCGCGCGGTCGAGATGATCACCGGGACGTTGGTCAGTCCCCGGATCATCTTGAGCGCCTCGCTGCCGTCCAGGTCCGGCAGGCCCAGGTCCAGGATCACCAGGTCGCAGCCGACCTGGGCGACCTCCCGCAGCGCCTCCAGGGCCGTGCCCACACTGCGGACCGCGTGACCGGTGTCGGTCAGGTGGCGGATGAGCGCGGAACGTACGAAGGGGTCGTCCTCGACCACGAGCACTGTTGCCATGGCCCTGCACGGTACGCCATCGGCGGGCAGTGGTCTGTACCTCGGGGGTGGCTGCGCACGGCCTCCGGACATGGTGCAACTCCCCTGCCGAACACCGGGGGTACCCGTCACGACCTGCCCGGAAATGCGGCAGGATGTGCGGACGATGCGGAACGGACTGGTACAGCTCTGCGCCTGGGCGGCGGCCACCGGGGCGGCGGTGGCGCTGTCCTGGCTCGGCGTGCACGCCGTGCTCAGCGGAGCCGCGTTCGAGCGGCCCACCGCGCTGCCGCTGCCCTCCCCCAAGGTCGGGAGCACCCCGTACGGAGCGAGCGCCACCCCCGGCCGGACGCCGACCGGCGACGCACCCTCCCCGCCGTCCTCCCCGGCCACGAGCGCGGCCGCCACCGCCGCGCACGCCCCGGTCACCACCGCGGCCGCCCCGCCGACCAGGAAGCCCGTGCCCGCCGCCACCACCCCGACGTCGACGGTGAAGAGCTACCCCGTCCCCGGCGGCCGGGTCGCCCTGGACATCCGCGCCGACCGGGCCTCGCTGGTCTCCGCCACCCCGGACCCGGGCTGGCAGATGCAGGTCTGGAACGGCGACCAGTGGATGCGGGTGGACTTCACCAAGGACAACCAGGCCAACTCGGTCTTCGTCTACTGGAACGGCCACCCGCCGGTCGTGGAGACGGCGGTCCGCTGACCCGCCGCCGCCCGCGACCCCGGCACCGCACCCGCCGTACCGGTCACCGCCCGCGCGGGCGCCCCCGTCACCACCCCGCGAAGGCCTCGTACCCCGGCAGGTACGGCCCCGCGTACCCCGACCGGTCGACCAGGGTGTGCCGGGAGCCGCCCGGCACCGCGATGGTGGCCAGTACCACCGAGCCGTACCGGTCCCGCACCTCGTACGGTTCGGCCAGCGACAGCGCGCCCCGGTCCACGGCGTAGTCGTACGCGTAGGGGACGTCCGGCACGCCGACCGCGAGGTCCAGCACCCCGTCCCCGTAGCGCTCCAGGTGCGCCGCCAGCTCCCGGCCGCGCGGGCCGATCACCTGCACCGGCGAGGTGAGCACGATCCGCGTCCCGGGCCCGGCCAGCACGTAGGAGACCGCCTCCGGGTCACCGGTCCCCGGCCCGGCGTACGCCGTACAGCGCAGCCCGAGCGCCGCCAGGTAGCGGCGGGCCGCCCGCTCGGCGTCGCCGACCACGAACACCAGCGCGTCGGCGCGGCCGGGCGGCAGCGGCCCCGGGTCCTCCGGTCCCCCGGCCGGGCCCGCGGCGAGCAGGACGGATTCGGCGGCGGTGTCGGTCATGACGGCCCTCCCGGTAGGCGTACGGACCACCCGGCGCCCGGGGTGGGGCCCGGAGCACGGGATCGTGGCTGGAGGGTGGCGCCGGGCCGACCGACGCGCAACTGTTCCGTTTCCTCCTGGTCAAGCTGCGCCCCGGAGCGGGAGAATCGGCGGCACCGCTGTACAGAATGCCCACCGGAGGACCGAGCCGCGATGCCCCCCGCCCACTCCCCGAGCGCCCCGGGCTCCCCCGACCCGTCCGCCCCCCAGGGCGCCCCCGCGGCCCCGGCCGCCGCCGGCACCGGCACCGGCGGCGGCGGCGGCAACGACACCATCGACGCCCTGGACGGCCGACTGATCCGGCTGCTCGCCGAGGAGCCCCGGATCGGCGTGCTGGAGTGCTCGCGCCGGCTCCAGGTCGCCCGGGGCACCGTGCAGGCCCGGCTGGACCGGCTGCAGGCCAAGGGGGTGATCAGCGGGTTCGGCCCGGAGGTGGACCCGGCCGCGATCGGCTACCCGGTGACGGCCTTCGCCACCCTGGAGATCTCCCAGGGCCAGGGCGCGGACGTGCGGGCGCACCTGGCGCGGGTGCCGGAGGTGCTGGAGCTGCACACGATCACCGGGATCGGGGACATGCTGGTGCGGATCGTGGCCCGCTCCAACGCCGACCTCCAGCGGGTGATCGACCGGGTGCTGGGCTTCGACGGGATCGTCCGCTCCTCCACCGCGATCGTGCTGGAGAACCCGGTGCCGTACCGGATCCTGCCGCTGGTGGACCAGGCGGCCGCCGAATAGGACGGGGCGGCTCAGCAGCTGGGAACGCTGCCGCCGCTCTTCAACGCCTCGAGCGCCTGCACCGACTCGGCGAGCGTGCCCACCGGCACCAGCCGCAGCGTCCTGGGGGTGTTCACCTTGGCGTCCGTGCACTCGTCCTTGGGCAGCAGGAACACCGTGGCGCCGTCCCGGGCCGCCGCCTGGGTCTTCAACGGGACGCCGCCGACCGGGCCGACGGTGCCGTCGTCGTCGATGGTGCCGGTGCCCGCGATCCTGAGCCCGCCGGTGAGGTCGCCGCCCTTGCCGTCACCGGCCAGCTTGTCGACGATGCCCAGCGCCAGCATCTGTCCGGCGCTGGGGCCGCCCACGTCCCCCAGGTCGACCTTGACCTTCACCTGGGCCGGCGAGAGGTGGAGGTAGCCGAGCGCGGCCGCGGTGGCGCTGTCCTGGGACTCGGCCATCTGCTGGGCCGTCACCTGCTCCGCCTTGGCCTGGTTGCCCTGCGGGTACACCGTCTCGGTCGGCCGGACGGCCTCCTTCGGGTCGAACCAGGCGCGCAGGCCCCGCCAGAACGTGGTCTTCTGCCCCGGGTTGGTGGCCGAGATGGTGACCATCCGCAGCTCGCCCTCGGTGCTGCGCAGCGGCGCCCCGGTGATGGTGAGCACCGGCCGGTCCTGGTAGCTGCCGAGGGTGTCCGCGGTCAGGCCCGGCCAGGTGATCGTGTACGGCAGCGGGACGAAGGCCGCCACGCCGAACAGCGCGGCGACCAGGACCCCGCAGAGCGCGAGCGAGCGGGTCCGCGGGGACGGGAGGGCCTTGGGCAGCTTGGTGTCGGACACAAGGGGAATCCAAACACACCCGACACTCCCGCGTGGTTCGCCCGCTCGCCCCGCGCCGGACGGCGGGCGCTACCTCAGGGCGTCGGCCACCTCGGTGGCCGCCTCCACCACCCGGGGGCCGACCCGTTCGGGCACCAGCCCGTTGAGCATCACCACGCCGACGCTGCCCTCGATGCCGCTCAGCCCGAGCAGCGCGGCGGCGGCCCCGCTGGCCCCGGACTGCTCCTCCGCACGGGTGATGACGAATCCCTGTTCGGGACGGCGCTGGCTGGGGAAGCCGCGGGCCTCCAGGATCGCCCGGCCGGCCGCGCTCTCGCCGAGCGGGTGGCGCAGGCCGGTGCGGTAGGCGACGTGGAAGTCGGTCCAGCTGGGCTCGACGACGGCGACGGCCAGCGCCTCGTTGCCGTCCACCAGGGTCAGGTGGGCGGTGGCGCCGAGGTCCTCGGCGAGGCTGCGCAGGGCGGGGAGTGCGGCCTCGCGCAGCAGCGGGTGGACCCGGTGGGCCAGGCGCAGCACGCCGAGGCCGACCCGGGCCCGGCCGCCGATGTCACGGCGGACCAGGCCGTGCTGCTCCAGGGTGGCGAGGAGCCGGTAGACCACGGTGCGGTTGACGGCGAGGCGGGCGGCCAGCTCGGTGACGGTGAGCCCGCGCTCGGAGTCGGCGAGGAGCTTGAGGACGCGGACGCCGCGATCCAGTGTCTGGGAGGTCTCTGCTGTCACGACGGGCAGTCCTTTCCGCGGCGCTCGCGGGGCGTGCGGCGCCGGGCCAGAAGGTCGGTGTCGCGCGCAGGTGGGGGTGGCCGCGCTCGGGCCGTGCGGCGTCGTCCTTGACGACCGCACGGTCCTGCGGAGCCCGTCCCGCGGGGGTTGCCCGGCGGAAGAGCGTGGGGGAAAGGTAGTGAAGGAATTCCCGCGGCGGAAGTGGTTGTCCAAAATTCGGTCGTGATCGGCATCACCGCCGCCGGGAATTCCGGACAAACCCTGCCGATCCACCGGCCCGACCAGGGCGTCAGTTCGACCCCGGTCCGATGTCCGGACACTCCGGGGGGAGGCGGTCCGGGCCGCGGCGGCCCGGATCCGCCTGCCGGACCGTTACTTCGCCCACTCCCGGATCTTGGCGATCCGCGCCGTCAACTGGTTGGCGGTGGCCTGCGCGGTCAGCGGCCCGCCGCACTGGCGGCGCAGCTCGTTGTGGACGGTTCCGTGCGGCTGGTTGGTGCGGTGGTGCCAGGCGGCGACCAGCGCGTTCAGCTCCTTGCGCAGCTCGCGCAGCTCCTGGTGGGTGACCACCGGCCGCTGCTCGGCCGGGAGCTCCAGCAGGTCGGCCTCCTCGGCGGGCTTGGTCTTGCTGCGCTGGATCTGCCGGTGCTGGCGCTTCTGCAGCAGCATCTGCACCTGGTCCGGCTCCAGCAGGCCCGGGATGCCGAGGTAGTCCTCCTCCTCCTCGCTCCCCGGGTGGGCCTGCATGCCGAACTCCATGGCGTTGTACAGCACCCGGTCGAAGACCGCCTCGGAGCCCAGCGCCTCGTAGGAGAACTCCTCGCCGCCCGCGCCGTCCGGCCCGTCGTTGGCCCGCTCGGCCTCGGCGAGCAGCCGGTCCTCCTCGTCGAAGAGGCCGTCGCCCTCCTTCTTCGGCCGGTCCAGCACGTGGTCGCGCTGGAGCTCCATCTCGTTGGCGAAGCCCAGCAGCATCGGGATGGTCGGCAGGAACACCGAGGCGGTCTCGCCGCGCTTGCGGGCGCGCACGAAGCGGCCGACGGCCTGGGCGAAGAACAGCGGGGTGGAGATCGAGGTGGCGTACACCCCGACGCACAGCCGGGGCACGTCGACGCCCTCGGACACCATGCGGACGGCGACCATCCAGCGCGAGGTCCCCTCCGCGTAGTCGGAGATCCGCTTCGAGGCCTCGGTCTCGTCGGAGAGCACCAGGGTGACCTTCTCGCCGCTGATCTCGCGCAGCATCTTGGCGTAGGCGCGGGCCACGTTCTGGTCGGTGGCGATCACCAGTCCGCCGGCGTCCGGGATCGCCTTGCGGACCTCGGTGAGCCGGCGGTCGGCGGCCTGGAGGACGGAGGGGATCCACTCGCCCTGCGGGGAGAGCGCGGTGCGCCAGGCCTGGGCGATCAGGTCCTTGGTCATCGGCTCGCCGAGCCGGGCCTCCAGCTCGTCGCCGGACTTGGTGCGCCAGCGCATGTTGCCGCTGTAGCTGAGGAAGATCACCGGGCGGACGACGTGGTCGGCGAGCGCGTGCCCGTAGCCGTAGGTGTAGTCGGCGATGGACTTGCGGATGCCGTCGCTGCCCGCGTCGTAGGCCACGAAGGGGATCGGGTTGGTGTCCGAGCGGAACGGCGTCCCGGTCAGCGCCAGCCGGCGGGTGGCCGGCTCGAAGGCCTCGAAGCAGGCCTCGCCCCAGGACTTGGAGTCACCGGCGTGGTGGATCTCGTCCATGATCACGAGGGTCTTGCGGGCCTCGGTCCGGTTCCGGTGCAGCATCGGGTTGACCCCGACGCCCGCGTAGGTGACCACGATGCCGTGGTAGTCCCGGGAGAGCGGGCCGGAGGAGTACGCCGGGTCCAGCCGGATGCCTATCCGTGCGGCGGCCTCGGCCCACTGCTTCTTGAGGTGCTCGGTCGGGGCGACGACGGTCACCTGCTGCACCAGGTGGTTGTGCAGCAGGTACGAGGCCAGGGTGAGGGCGAAGGTGGTCTTGCCGGCGCCCGGGGTGGCGACCGCGAGGAAGTCCCGCGGCTGGGTCTCGATGTACTTGTCCAGCGCACCCTGCTGCCAGGCCCGCAGCTTGCCCGCGGTGCCCCAGGGGGCACGACCGGGGAAGGCCGGGGAGAGGTGGTGCGAGGCGGCGGGCGCGGCGTGGCCGACGGCCCGGGCGGGCTCCTGCTGCTCCGGTGCGTCGGAAAACAGCGGCATCGAGGAGGCGGCGGCAGTACTCACGGTCTCCGAGGGGGGATCATCGCAGGTCAGGGGCGGTTTGGCGGCCCCGTCCCGCGGTCGGGCGGCGATCGGACAACCCGCCCAGCGTACCGGGCCGGCGCCGTTCGGGCCTCCAGGCCGGGCTCCGCGCCGGGCCGGGGCGGCCGGAAATCGCTGTGACGCAGGTCACGTCGATTCCTCCGTGGAACCGGGTAATCCCCACTGTCCCCGGGACTCTCACCAGGGTGAGGCCGCCCCAACCCCACCTGCCGTCGGGCGGCCCGCACCGAACGAAGGGACCCACCCCTTGTACTCCGCCGTCGAAGAGACCGTCCAGGCCCGCCTGATCCTCTCCCCCCAGCGTTCCGCCCGGCTGCGCGTGGTCCTGTCGTACCTGCCGGAGGACCCGTACGCGGTCCGGATGGCCTTCCCGGCCGAGTTCTCGCTGGACGGGCCCGCGGACGAGCGGGCCGGCGAGGACATCGTCTGGGTGTTCGCCCGGCAGCTGCTCTCGGCCGGCCTGGAGCTGCCGGCCGGCGTCGGCGACGTCCACGTCCGCCCGGCCCCCGCCCGGCACACCATGGTCGAGCTGCGGGCCCCGGAGGGCACCGCGCTGCTCCGGTTCGACACCGGGGACCTGCGCCGGTTCCTGTGGCGCAGCCGCCTGCTCGTCCCGGAGGGCGAGGAGCACCTGCACCTGGACGCCGACCGCGCCCTCGCCCAGCTGCTCGGCTGACGTGGGCGCGGCTCCCGGGCCCGGGGCCGGGGCCGGGGCCGCCGCACGCCCGAGCACCGGTCCGGCCGGTTCAGCCGGACAGCTTGCGCATCAGCCGGACCCCCTGCGCCGCCGTGAGGTGCGGCAGATAGGCCTTGCCGATCGCCCTGGTGATGCCGGGCAGCGCGGCCGGGTCGGGGTACGCCATGTACATCGGCCGGTACTCCGGCTGGAACTTCGCCTTGAACGCCAGCAGCGAGCGGAACCCGTACACCGGCTCCAGCACCCGGCCCATCCAGTCCAGCATCCGCTGCAGGCCGGCGGGCTCCTCGTCCTGCCGGGCGCGGGCCAGCGGTGCCCCCGACAGCGAGAGGAAACGGGCGCCCTCGCCCTTGAAGCCGAGCGCGGCCGAGGCGATCAGGAACTCGTTCACGCCGCGGAAGCCGTCCGAGCGCCGCCGCATGAAGTCGAGCGTCCAGCCGACCGGCACGCCGTCCTCGTGCACCGGCATCCAGCTGGTGAGCCCGTGCACCACCCGGTCCTGGTCCACCGCGATCAGCACCCGCACGTCCGGGTCGTCCAGCTCCTCCAGCCCGCCGAGCGTGAAGCCCATCTCGGGCAGGCCCTTCTCGGAGACCCACTCCTCGGAGATGGCCCGGATCTGGTCGCGCAGCGCGAGCGGCGCCTCCTGGTAGGTCCACCACTCCGCGGTGATGCCCTGCTTCCCGGCCTTGTTCAGGGCGGTGCGGATGTCCTGCCACTTGCGGCCGGTGAAGGCCAGTTCGGGCAGCGGCACCACGGTGTCCTCGGCGACCTGCACCGAGCGCCAGCCCAGCTGCGCGGCCGCCGCCCTGGTCTCGGCGCAGACGCTGTAGAAGCACGGCGTCCAGCCGCGGGCGTCGCAGTAGCGGGCGAATCCGGCCACCGCCCGGGCCCGCGCCTCCGGGGCGCCGAACGGGTCGCCGGTGGTCAGCGCCACGGTGCCGACCACCCGGTAGGCGACGGCCGCGCGGCCCTGCTCGTCGAACCAGTAGTGGTTGCCCTCCCAGGTGGTGATGAAGGACAGCGTCCCGCCGCCGTGCTCGGCGAGCAGCGCCCGGGCCCGGGCGGCGGCGGCCGTGTCGGTGCGCAGCACCGGACGGCGGAACGCCGACAGCAGCGCGAGCAGCGCGACGACCCAGAACGCCGGCCCGCAGTACGTCTCCAGGAACAGCGCCATCGGGCCGACGGCTATCGGGTAGTCCGGCAGCAGGTCGTTGTAGGCGGGCGGCAGGAACTGGGCGGGCAGCCCGTTCACCAGTCCGCGCACGCCCGCGCCCGGCTCGAACTGCCCGGCCACCAGTCGCCCGACGCCCACGTAGGTGGCCGCGGCGACCAGCGCGGCCCCGCCGACCACGACGGCCAGCCGGCGCACCGCCCGGCCGGTCAGCCGCAGCCGGAACCGCTGCCGGGTGGCCAGCAGCAGCACGGTGGTCAGCAGCGGCAGCAGCATCGCCTCGACGAAGTACTGCACCGCGTCCCCGCTGACCGGCCCGGCCTCGAAGTACAGCCAGGCCAGCAGCGCGGCCCAGAGCACCTCGGTGACGACGCTGATCCGCCAGGCGAACCGCAGGCCCCGGCGCAGCCCCTCGGCGAGCACCAGCAGCAGGGCCGGGAAGAGCGCGGCCATCAGCCGGGCGGGGGTGTCGAATATCCGCTCGACGGCGTGCGCCCGGGCGCAGTCGTGCGCCGAGGCGGCGCAGAAGTCGGCCACCTCCTCGGGGCTGAGCCGGTGCGAGAGGTACAGCTCGGAGAAGGTGTTGAACGGACCGCTGGCGTTGTCGTACAGCGAGGCGATCAGCGGCCCGCAGGCGGCGGCGACCAGGCAGAGCGCGACCAGCACCCGGGTCTCGCCGTGCGAGGAGCGGTGGGTGCGCAGGTACGGCCGGCCGCGGCTGAGCAGGGCGCCCAGGCCGAGGCCGAACAGCGCGCCGGCGCAGCGCTGGACGCTCTGCAGGTGCCCCACGTACAGGGTCATGACCAGCGGGACGAGCAGCACCAGCAGGTGCAGCCGGCGGCGCCAGAGCACGGTGAGCCGGTAGCCGAGCACCCCGGCCAGGGCGAACAGGCCGACGGCGGGCCCGACCGAGGTCTGGTCGGCCACCGAGGCGGTCCACTGCTCCCCCGCCGAGGAGCCGAACGCGACCAGCCCGGTGCCCAGCAGGGTGCCGGCCACCTGCCCGCCGACCAGCAGCGTGAGGGTGCGCAGCCGGCCGAACCGGCGCTCGGCGGCCGGGCCGACCAGGAGCAGCAGCAGGCTGGTGAAGACGTACGAGCCGATGCCCGTGGAGAAGGACAGCGAGCTGACCGGCGTCCACCAGCGGCCCTCGCCGAGGGTGGGCAGGCCGACGCCGACCCGGGCGAGCAGCCGCCCGGACGGACCGCCGGACAGACTGCCGGTCGCCGCGCCGAGGGCCCAGAACCCGGCCAGCAGCGCCAGGGTCAGCGGCGCCGAGCGCAGCCGGTCGCCGAGCATCCGGACGGCCCGGCGGATCCGCTGCGGCCCGACCTCCCGCGTCGGGGTGACCGGGGCCAGGTGGGCGTCCTGCGGTTGCGCGGCCTCCGCGTCCCGCCCCTCCGCGCGCTCCCGCCCCTTGGCGACGCGCGCCGCCGTCCCGATCACCGGGTCAGCCCGGTCTGCTGGGCCAGCCACGGGATCTGCCGGACGATGCCCGGGCGGAAGACGACCCAGCCGTGACCTCCCGGCATGAGTTCGAACTTCGCCTTCATACCGGCCTCCTGAGCGAGCTGGTAGACCTTCTCCATCTGCGGTCTGAACTCCCCGTCGTGTTCGCCGACGACCAGCGCGACGCTGGTGTCCGGGAACTTCCGGCGGGCCATCACGTGGGCGGGATCGACCGCCTCGAACTTCTTCCCGTCGCCGCCGAAGGCCGCCTTGACGGTCTCCTCACGGGTGCCCAGGGTGGGCTCCTCCTGCCCGGACATGTCGAGCACGGTGCCGTACACGTCGGGCGCGTTGACCCCGAGCTGGAGGGCGCAGGTGCCGCCCATCGAGGCGCCGCCGATCGCCCAGGCCTTCGGGCCGGTGGCGGTCTGCAGGTTCTGGTGGACCCACCGGGGGACGTCCACCGCGAGGTAGGTCTGCACCTTGGCGATCTTCGAGTCCAGGCAGAGCGTGTTGGCCCAGGTCGAGCCGAGCTGGTCGGGCATCACGACGATCGGCGCCAGGCCGTGGTGCTCGGCCGCGAACGCGTCCATCGCCGCGTTGATCTGCCCGGAGAGCACCCAGTCCCCGGGCTGCCCGGGCTGGCCGGGGAGCATCACGACCACGGGCAGCAGCGGCCGCGGGGTGGCCTGGTAGGCGGGCGGGAGGTAGACGTACGCGTCCCGGGCCTTGAAGCCGGACCTGAGGCCCGGGATCGGGACCACCGAGACGGTGCCCTTGTCGGGCAGGTTCGCCGGGGGCTGCCAGACCTCGTCCAGCACCTGCTCCGGCTGGGCGGAGACGGTCTGCGCCACCTTGGCGGCGACCAGGCCCTCGGTCCTGGTCAGCCACGGCGCCAGCATCACCCGCCCGTTGGGGAACTGGCCGAAGCCGGTGTTCACCTCGGAGGCGGCCATCAGCAGGACCAGCCCGCTGAGGCCGAGCGCCAGGCCCCGGCGCGGCCAGGACAGCCGGCGCATCCGGTACCCCGCCAGGCAGAAGCCCAGCAGGGCGACGGCTATCCACCAGGTGACGTACCGGGGGGTGCCCTCCGGGAAGGGGTGCCACCAGCCGTCGACGACGACCTCCAGCAGCAGGCTGAGCGCCGCCGCGGTGATCAGCGCGGCGGGCAGCCGGACCCGCCACCAGCTGCGGCCGCGGCCGACGGCGAGCGCGAACAGCGCCGCCCAGCCGGCCAGCAGGACGGCTTGCGGGATGGGGCCGTGGGTGAGCGGCCAGTCGATCGGGTTCCAGCGGGTGGCGAGGGTGAGCGTGGTCATGCGGCTTTGCCCGGCGGTGTGGTGTCGGCCAGGAATCCGTAGGCGACGACGTTTCCCTCGTAGCCGTGTTCCTCGCTGTACGCGCCGCCGCAGGTGATCACCCGCAGCTGAGCGTCGGCGGCCTGGCGGTAGACCCGGTCGTCCGGGAAGTCCTTTCGGTCGTGCACTTCGATGGCGTACAGCTGGTAGACGGCGGTGGCGCCGTCGGCGCGGGCGATCTCGATCCGGTCGCCCCGGTGGAGTGCTCCCAGGTGGTAGAAGACGGCCGGTCCGGCCTTGTTGTCGACGTGGCCCGCCAGGATGGCGGTGCCGCGCTGGCCGGGGGTGGCGCCGCCGCGGTACCAGCCCGCGAGGTTGCGGTCGGCCGCGGGCGGGGCCTGGAGGTGGCCGTCGGGGTCCAGTCCCAGCTCGGTGACGGGGGCGTCCAGGCGGACGGCCGGGATGCGGATCCGGGTCGGGGCGGACGGGCCGAGCGGGGGGACGACGGAGACCGGGGCGAAGCCCGACAGCGCCTGTCCGCTCGGCAGCGGCGGCAGCACGGGCGCGCCGCCCCCGTGCAGCAGCCAGGCCCCGAGCACCAGGGCGGCGCCGGCCGCCAGGGTGCCCGGCCAGGGGCTCGTGCTCTGCTGGACGCCCACGGGTGCTCCCTTCTGCCGGCCCGGATCCCATTCCTGAGAGTTTGCTGGGAACTCATTCAATCGGATCGGACCCTAAGGCACGTCCCCACGACGGTCGTATCCGCACCCGCCGATCGGCAGGGATGACGGCTCCGGACCTGCACGGAGTGGGTGGGCGGCCACGGTACGTGACGTTCCGCTTCCGCGTCCGGGGGCGGCGCTCCCACCCGTACGAACACCTTCGACGTTTCGGCCCGCCGTTTCGGTTGCGTCAATCGGGCGATCGATCACGACCGTTCGCTGCGCCTCTACGACCGTTCTGGCCCACATGCCATCCTGACCCGGTCACGGGCTCCACCCCCTCCGGGCCGACCGGACCTCCGCGCGCCGCACGCACCCCGAACGCACCCCGCGCGCGCCTGCCGGACTCCGCCCGCCCGTCGAACACCTCACGAACGGAGTGACCATGGACGCGCTCTCCCGCCGAACCCTGCTGGCCGCCGGAGCGGCCGGCGCCGCCACCCTGGCAGCGGGCTGCGGCAGCGACCGGGCCGGCGGGGGCGGGGAGCACGCGGCCGGCGGCGCGGCCCCGGCCACCCCGGCGCCCGAGGGGCAGAGCGCCACCCCCGCCGCGGTCCCGCAGAAGCCGCAGGCCGTCCTGCTCGGCGACGGTTCCACCTCGGACACCGGCCCCCAGCCCCACCAGCCCGTCCCGGACCGGCTCCAGCCCGGCCAGCGGCCCCCGCAGTTCGTGGTCTTCTCCTGGGACGGCGCCGGCGAGCTCGACAACGGGCTGTTCGCGCGCTTCCGCCGGCTGGCCCAGGAGCACAACGCCTCGATGACCTTCTTCCTCAGCGGGCTCTACCTGCTGCCGGAGTCCAAGAAGGACCTGTACCGCCCGCCGCAGCACAAGGTCGGCGCCTCCGAGATCGGCTACCTGAGCGACCAGCACATCCACGACACCCTGGAGAACGTGCACGCCGCCTGGCTGGAGGGCCACGAGATCGGCACCCACTTCAACGGCCACTTCTGCGGCCCCACCGGCGTCAGCGCGTGGTCCCCGGAGGAGTGGGAGAGCGAGATCCAGCAGGCGATGGAGTTCGTGACGAGCTGGCGCACCAACACCGGCTTCACCGACCTGCCGGCCCTGCCCTTCGACTACCGCAAGGAGCTGATCGGCAGCCGCACCCCCTGCCTGGAGGGCCAGCGCAACCTGCTGCCCACCGCGGTCAAGCGCGGCTGGCGCTACGACAGCAGCGGCAACGGCACCCAGGTCTGGCCGCAGAAGATCCAGGGCGGCGCGCTCTGGGACCTCCCGCTGCAGTCCATCCCCTTCCCCGGGCACACCTTCCAGGTGCTGTCGATGGACTACAACATCATGTTCAACCAGTGCGGCCCCAACACCAAGGCCGACCCGGCGCTCTACCCGGGCTTCCAGGCCCAGGCCCGGGACTCCTACCTGATGGGCTTCGACCGCACCTACAACAGCAACCGTGCGCCGTACATCATCGGCAACCACTTCGAGGAGTGGAACGGCGGCATCTACATGAACGCCGTCGAGGACGTGCTCAAGTCGATCGCGGGCAAGCCCGAGGTGCGGCTGGTCTCCTTCCGCCAACTGGTCGACTGGCTGGACGCCCAGGACCCGGCGGTGCTGCGCAAGCTCCAGGGCCTCGGCCCGGGCCAGTCCCCGGCCGGCGGCTGGGAGGCCTTCCTCGGCACCCCGGCCGCGCCGCCGGCCGCCTCCCCCTCCCCCACCGCCGCCGCGTCCTGACCCCGGGTCAGGCCCGGACCCGCACCCGCCCGGCGAGCAGCGCCCCCAGCGCCGCCACCGCGGCCATCACCAGCAGGATCACCGCGAAGGCGCCGGGCGAGCCGTCGGCCCCGGCGCCCTCGTGCGCCGCGGCCAGTGACCCGCCGCCCAGCGCCGCGAACAGCACCCCGGCCAGACCGGTCAGCAGCACGTTGCCCAGGGCGTCGCTCATCTGCAGCGCGGCCGAGTTGGCCCCGGCGTCCTCGGGCGCGGAGAGCTTCATCATCAGCACGCTGACGCTCGCGACCGTCAGCCCCATCCCGATGCCGCCGACGCCCCAGGCCACCGAGGCCACCCAGGCCGGGACCGCCGGGACCAGCACCAGCGCGGCGGCCGCGATCGCCACCGCCGTCAGCACGAAGCCGCCCCGGATCATCGCCTCGCGGTACCGCTCGGCCCCCGGGCGGCCCTGCAGCCAGGAGCCCAGCGCCCAGGTCAGCCCGCCGCTGGTCAGGGTGAGCCCGGACAGGGTCGGCGAGAGGCCGCGCTCGGTGGTCATCATCAGCGGGACGAAGGCCTCGGCGCCGAGGAACGCCCCCGCCGCCAGCCCGCGCAGCAGGATCACCGTCGGCAGCCCGCGCCCGGCCCGCAGGGTCCGCTTCGGCAGCAGCCCCAGCACGGCCGGGGCCAGCAGCGCCGCACCGGCGACGCCGGGGAGCAGCCCGACCAGGTCCCGGCGCTGGCCGGCGTACTGCAGCAGGCCGGCGCCGACCGCCGCCATCGCGGCCAGCAGGGTGCGGCGGCGGTCGAAGTCGGCGCCCTTGAGCACCGGGTGGTCCCGCTCGGAGCGGGCCAGCGCCGGGCCCATCACCGCCAGCGGCAGCAGGATCAGCACCGGCACCGCCAGGAACACCCAGCGCCAGCCGAGGTGCTGGGTGACGGCCCCGGAGACCAGCGGCCCGACGATCGAGGGCAGCACCCAGGCCGAGGAGAAGGCGGCGAACACCGCCGGCCGCAGGCGCTCCGGGTAGGCCCGGCCGACCACCACGTACAGCGCGACGATCACCAGCCCGCCGCCCAGCCCCTGGATCGCCCGCCCGGCCACGAACACCCACATGCCCGGCGCCGTCCCGGCCACCACCAGGCCCGCGCCGAACACCGCGATGCCGGTGAACAGCGGCTGGAGCGGGCCGCGCCGGTCGCACCACTGGCCGGAGACGACCAGGGCGAACAGCGTGGTGGTGAAGTAACCGGAGAAGGCGAAGGCGTACAGCCCCAGGCCGTCCAGCTGCCGGGCCGCGGTCGGCATCGCGGTGTTGACGGCGGTCGCCTCGAAGGCGATCACCAGCACGACCGACACGATCCCGAGCGTCAGGGCCCGGAAGCGGCCGCTCATGACCCCGCCCCCGGGGTCAGCTCCGGAGGGTATCGAGGGGGAGTCGACCGAGGTGGGGGAGGCAGTGGTCATACGTAACATCGTAAGAGCCGTCCGCGTCCTTGACTCCTGACCGGAGTCCCTGACCGGGTCCGTCGCAGGGCCTAGGACCGGCCCCGGGGGCAGGCGTCAGTGCAGCACCTTGAGCCCCACCACGCCGCAGACGATCAGCAGCAGGCAGCCGATCCGGGCCATGGTCACCGCGTCGCCCAGGACGGCCATGCCGTAGACCGCGGTGCCGACCGCGCCGATGCCGACCCAGACCGCGTAGCCGGTGCCGATCGGGATGGTGCGCATCGCGTACGCCAGCCCGCCCATACTGAACAGCAGCGCGACGCCGAAGACGAGGCTGGGAACGAGGCGGGAGAAGCCCTTGGACGATTCCAGGGCCACTGCCCAGACGGTCTCCAGGAGACCCGAGACGATCAGAACGAGCCAAGCCATGACGGCCGTACCTCCGCAGTCCACAGCGGCCGGATTGCCGCTGAACTGCGCCGTCTTGTCGTCACCGGGTACGACGCGCTCGTCCGGGGTGGCGGGGAATCAACCACCTGCTCCGACCGTAGCACACATTGCCACACAGAATTTACACAACGTCATTGACCCCATTCGGCCGGTCCGCCATCCTGAATTCACTGGCCGTGTGCCCGAGTGGCTCAGGGAATCGTCTGCAAAGCGATGTACGCGGGTTCAATTCCCGCCACGGCCTCGAAAGGGGAATTGCCGGTCGACCGAAGTCGACCGGCAATTCCGCATTTCCCGTTCCGTTTCCGGCCGGCCCGACGGCCCGACCCGACCGCCCGGCCCGACCCGACCCGACCCGACCCGACGACCCGACGGGCACCCGCGGCGGCGGGGCCCGACGGCCGAGGGCGCCGGCTCAGGCCGTGACGGCGTCCTCCGGGCGGATCGGCAGCCGGCCCACCGGCAGCCCGGTGGCGGCCCGGACGGCGGCGGCGACCGCCGAGGGGGCGACCACCGCGGGCACCGCGCTGACCGCCTTGGCCCCGAAGGTGGCGACCACGTCCCGCTCCTCCAGCAGCGCGGCGATCCGCACCTCGGGAGTGTCCAGCGAGGTCGGCAGCCGGTAGCCGGTGAGCGAGGGGTTGGTCATCACCCCGCCCGAGGTCTGGAGGTCCTCCATCAGCGCCAGTCCCACGCCGTGGGCCACGCCCGCCTCGATCCGGTCCTCGATCTGGCGCGGGTTCAGCGCCCGGCCGACGTCCTGGGCGACGGTCATCTCGACCACCCGGACGGCCCCCAGCTCGATGTCCACGTCCACCACCGCGCGCATCGCGCAGAAGGAGATGGAGACGAAGGCGTCGCCGTGTCCGGACTCGTCCAGCGGCTCGGTCGGGTGCGGGCGGCACTGCGCGGTGGCCCAGAGCTCCTTGCCCTCCAGCGCCTCCGCGACCGGCATGCCGAGCACCCCGTCGTAGGAGGTGATCTTGCCGTCGGCGATCTGCAGCAGCTCCACCGACATCCCGAAATCGGCCGCGATCGGCTGCAGCAGCTGGTGGCGGACCATCAGCGCGGCCCGCTCGACCGCCCCGCCGGAGACCCAGGTGTGCCGGCCCCGGGCGGAGGGCCCGGCGATCGACTGGTCGCTGTCGGCCGGCGCGATGTAGACCTCGCTGACGCCCAGCACCGTCTGCACGATCTGCCGGGCCAGCGTGGCGAAGCCCTGCCCGGCGTCGACGGCCGCGCAGATCACCGTGGCGTGGTCACCGCTGACCCGCACGGTGGCGGTGGAGACCTCGTCCTCGCCCTCGGCGCCCAGCATGTGCACCATGCCGACGGCGTAGCCGATCCCGCGCCGCACCGCGGCCGGGTCCCCGGCCCCGCCGGGACCGCCGGGCAGCAGCCACTCGGCGTCCGGGTCGTCCACCGGCAGGGCCGGCAGCGGCTCGGCGGCCACCGCGTCCAGCAGCGCCTTCACCGGGGCGGGGCAGGTGACGGCCTGTCCGGTGGGCAGCGGGTCGCCGGTGGACATCGCGTTGCGGCGGCGGATCTCCACCGGGTCCACGCCCACCCGGGCGGCCAGCTGGTCCAGCTGCGACTCGTACGCGAAGCAGGCCTGGAGCGCGCCCTCGCCGCGCATCCGCCCGGCCGGCGGGTTGTTGGTGCGCACCGCCCAGGCGTCCACGAACACGTTGGGGCAGACGTACGGGCCGACCGAGAAGGCCGTCGCGGCGGCCAGCGCCTCGGCGGAGACGTCGGCGTAGGCGCCGCCGTCCAGCAGGATCTGCGCCTCCACCTTCACCAGGGTGCCGTCGGCGTCGGCGTGGTGGCGGTAGCGCAGCAGCGCGGGGTGGCGCGAGGTGTGGGTGTGGAAGGACTCCTCGCGGGTGAGGGTCATCTTCACCGGGCGGCCGGTGCGCAGCGCCAGCAGCGCCAGGGTGACCTGGAAGGAGAGGTCCTCGCGGTCGGTGGTGGCGCCGGGCACGCCGGTGACCACCAGGCGGACCCGGTCCGGCTCCAGGCCGAGGCACGCGGCGGTGCGGTCGCGGTCGCCGTGCGGGTCGGTGGAGGACAGGTGCAGCTCGACGCCGCCGTCCGGGCGCGGCACGGCCAGCCCGGCCTCGGCGCCGAGCGGGGCCGGGTCCTGCCGGCCGACCTGGTAGAGGCCCTCGACGATGATCTCGCCGGCCGCGTCCGGGTCCCCGGTGCGCAGCGGCAGGTGGCGGAACAGGTTGCCGTCCGGGTGCAGCGCCGGAGCGGTGAAGGCCTGCTCGGGGTCGGTGACCGCCTCCAGCGGCTCGTAGTCGACCGCGATCAGGCCGACGGCCAGCCGGGCGGTGTCGGGGTGGTCGGCGGCGACCGCGGCGATCGGCTCGCCGTGGTGGCGCACCACGCCGGCGGCCAGCACCGGGCGGTCGGAGACGATCGGGCCGGCCGGGGCGCCGTCCGGCAGGCCGTCCGGGCCGGGCGGCAGGTCGGCGGCGGTGACCACGGCGTGCACCCCGGGCAGGGCGAGCGCGGCCGAGGTGTCGATGCCGCGGATCCGGGCGTGCGGGTGCGGCGAGCGCAGCACCGCGCCCCACAGCAGCCCCTCGGCCCAGAGGTCGGCCGCGTACGGGTAGATGCCGAGCGCCTTGGGCAGCGCGTCGCTGCGCAGCGGGGAGCTGCCCAGGCCGAAGGGCTCCGGTCCGGCGCCGCCCTCGCCGCCGTCCTGCTGGAGTGCTGCGCCGATGTCGGTAGGCGACGTCATGATGCGTGGTCGTCCTCGGGGAGCCGGATGCCGTGGGCGGGGGTGGCGCCGTAGGGGACGCCGGTGGTCGGGACGCCGGCCTCGGCCGGGGTCCCGTGCGGGTCCGCGTACGGGGTGCCGTGCGGGGGCGTGCCGTCGTGGACGGCGCCCGGCAGCGGGGTGCCGTGCGCGGGGGTGGGCTCGTAGACCGGGGCGTCGTAGCCGGTGTCGTAGCCGGTGTGCTGCTGGTGGCCGTCCGGGTAGCCGGCCGGCACGTAGGTGCCGTGCGCGGGGGTGGCCTGGTAGGGCTGCTCGGGGTAGCCCTGCGGGTAGTACACCTGGTCGCCGACGGCCTGGGCGGGGATGCCGGGCTGCATCCCGGTCAGCGCGGAGGTGTCGTACACGCCGGTGTCGTAGCCGCCGTCGCCGTACGGCTGCTCGGCGGGGGCCTGGGCCGGCTGCGGGGCCTGGGCCTGGGCGGGCACCGGGGCGGGGGCCGGTTCGACGGGCGGCTGCGGGACGTGCTCGATCCAGGCCTCGGAGTCGGCGTAGACCGGCGGTTCGACGGCCGGCTCCGGCTCGACGGCGGCGGCCGGGGCGCCGGTCCCGGCCGCCGGGGCCGCGGTGCTCCCCTCGGCGGCCGCGGCGGCGGCCTCCTCGGCCTCCTCGACCTCCAGCGCGCGGGCGTCCGCGACGGTCTGGACGGCGGCCAGCACTCCGCGGTAGCCGGTGCAGCGGCACAGGTTGCCGCACAGCGCCTGCCGGGCCTCGACCTCGGTGGGCCGGTGGTTGCGCTGGAGCAGGTCGTGCACGGCCATCGCCATGCCGGGGGTGCAGTAGCCGCACTGCACGGCGCCGGAGGCGGCCAGCGCCTGCTGGACGTCGCTCGCGCCGCCGCCGGCCGACAGGCCCTCGACGGTGTTGATCTCGCTGTCGGCGGCCAGCGCGGCGGGCACCAGGCAGCCGGCCACCAGCTGGCCGTCCACCTGCACCGAGCAGGCCCCGCACTCGCCCTGCTCGCAGCCGTCCTTGGCGCCGGCCAGGCCGAGCCGCTCGCGCAGCACGTAGAGCAGGCTCTCGCCGATCCAGGCGTCGGTGACGGGCCGTTCGAAACCGTTGACCCGCAGCGTGTAGGAGGCGCACGGGCGCAGCTCCCGGCTGACCTGCGGGGTGAGGCCGAGCGGGTCGGCGTCGAGGGTCTCGATGGGGTCTGTGGTCACTTCAGCGCCCTTCCCAGTGCCCGTCGGGCCAGCACCGATACGGTACGCCGCAGCCGGACGGCGGCCGCGGTCGGCCCCTCGGTCGCGGCCTCCCAGGCCCCTTCGGCACCGTAGTTGTCGGGGACGCAGGCGGCGGCGACGTACTCGCCGAAGGCGGCGCCCGCGGCCGGGTCGATCTCCCGGCTGCCGTCCCAGTCGATGCAGCCGGCCACCCAGGCCTCGGCCTCCAGCGGGCGCAGCGGCACCGGGGCGACGGCCCCGACGGCGCAGCGCACGGCGCGCCGGGCCGGGTCGAGGACGAGTGCGACGGAGGCGGTGGCACGGGCCGGGCCGCTGCGGCCGGTGGCCTTGAGGAAGACCTGCGGCGCGTGCAGCAGCGGGACCCGCACCCAGGTGAGCAGTTCGCCGGGGCGCACCGGGTCGAGTCCGGTGAGCAGGTGACTGACCGGCACCTCGCGGCTGCCGCCGGCCCGGGCGAGGGTGACGCTGGCCTCCAGGGCGGCGAGCACCGGGAGGGTGTCGCCGGCCGGGGCGGCGGTGACGATGTTGCCGCCGAGGGTGCCGACGTTGCGGACCTGCGGCGGGCCGGCGGTGCGGGCGGCGTCGGCGAGGGCGGGGATGAGCGCGGCGAAGTCGGGGCGGTCCATCCGGGCGTGGGTGAGTCCGGCGCCGAGCACCGCGGTGCCGCCGTCCTCGTAGCGCCAGCCGCGCAGTTCGGTGATCCGGCCGAGGCCGACCAGGGCGGCGGGGCGCAGCCGTCCGGCGTTGACGGCTTCCATGAGGTCGGTGGCTCCGGCCACCGGTACCGCGGCCGGGGCGGCGGCCAACGCGTCGACGGCCTCGTCGAGCGAGGCCGGCAGCATGATCGTCCGGTTCACCTGGGTCCCACCGTGCTCCACTTGCTCATCGATCGTCTGCCGCCCGCGGCCGTGGCCGCACTGCACTGTCCGCGTCAGCAGCCCGGCCTGGCCGTAGGGTACGGGCGATCGGGCCGGGTTGGGCAACTCTGGCACACAATGCTCGATGATCATTTCGGGACCGGTGAACGGGACTGCCCGATTGGGACGGATACCGGGCGGTATCTGCCCCGACCCGAACGGGACCGGGGCAGATGTTCATCTCTTCTTGACGTCAGATGACCGTCCATAAGTTCCCGACGAACACATCGGCGCACCGCCCGCACCGCCTCAGCGCACCGGCGGCGGCCCCTCGATCGGCCGCCCCGCCACCCCGGGCCGGCGCTGCCAGGGGTGCGGCCCGTAGGCCGGGCGGTACTCGACGCCCAGCGCGTCCAGCACCGCCAGGTGGCCCCGCAGCCGCCGCTCGAAGCCGGCGTAGTCGCGCTCGGCGGGCACGGCGGGCAGCGCGGACCAGGCGACCTCCGCGAAGGCGACCAGCCGGGGGAAGGCCCGGTAGTCGATGTCCCGGGCGCTGTCCATGAACTCGCTCCACAGGTTGGCCTGGGTGCCGATGACGTGCCGGGCGGCCTCCCCGTCCAGCTGCTCGGGGACGGGCTCGAAGCGGTAGACGTCCTCCAGCGTGCGCACGAAGCCGACCGGGACCGGCTCGTCCGGCCCGTCCGCCTGCCGGTGGTCGAAGTAGACGTGCTGCTCGGGGCACATCACCACGTCGTGCCCGGCCTTCGCGGCCGCGATCCCGCCGCCGAAGCCGCGCCAGGAGGAGACCGCCGCGCCCGGGGCGAGGCCCCCCTCCAGGATCTCGTCCCAGCCGATCAGCCGGCGGCCGCGCTCGGCCAGCCAGCGGTCGAAGTGCCGGATGAGGTGGCTCTGCAGCTCGTCCTCGTTGGCCAGGCCCAGCTCGCGGATCCGGGCCTGGGCGGCGGCGCTGTCCTTCCACTGCTCCTTGGGGCACTCGTCGCCGCCGAGGTGGACGAACTCGGACGGGAACAGTTCCAGGACCTCCTCCAGCACCCCCTCGAAGAAGCGCAGGGTCTCCTCGGAGGCGTTGAGCACGTGGTGGCTCACCCCCCAGTCGGTCCAGACGCCGAGCGCGGCGGTGTCCACCACGTCGGTGTTGCCCAGCTCGGGGTAGGCGGCGACGGCGGCCTGGGTGTGGCCGGGCAGGTCGATCTCCGGGACGACGGTGACCCCGCGCGCGGCCGCGTAGGCGACGATCTCGCGCAGGTCGTCCTGGGTGTAGTAGCCGCCGTGCGGGCGGTCGTCCCGGCGCTGCGCGGACCGGTAGCCGACCATCGAGCGCTCCCGCCAGGCGCCGCGCTCCGTCAGCCGCGGGTAGCGCTTGATCTCCACCCGCCAGCCCTGGTCGTCGGTGAGGTGCAGGTGCAGCACGTTGAGCTTGTGCGCGGCCAGCAGGTCGACGAAGCGCAGCAGGTCGGACTTGGGCAGGAAGTGCCGGGCGACGTCCAGCAGCGCGCCGCGCCAGCCGAACCGGGGTTCGTCCGCGATGTCCGCGCCGGGCAGCACCCAGCCCTCGGCGCGCAGCGGGGAGCGGCGGTAGGCGTCCGGCCCGAGCAGCTGCCGCAGGGTCTGGGCCGCCCACAGGGCGCCGGCCGGCCCGCCGGCGGTGAGCAGGGCGTGGCCGGGGCGCACCGCGATCCGGTACGCCTCGGCGGCCAGGGTGTCGTCCAGGACCAGCTCGATGCCCGTGCCCGGCCGGCCCGGACCGAGCGGCAGCCCGGTGGCGGCGGACAGCGTGCCGCGCAGCCAGCGCTCGGCGTCGGCCAGTACGGGCGGTGCGGTCAGCGTGGTGGCGGCGTCGAGCGGGAAGTCCCCGTCCGGGCGCCGGACGGCACTCGAAGGTGCGGGAATGAGGTCCATTCCGACATCCTGCCCAGGCCCCGAACGATTGGCATAGACCACCTGGGAAACGCGGTGCTATGCAAAACGGCGTCCTGCAGACGGCGGCGGACTACTTGCCGCCGTTGTCCCCGTCGCCGCCCTGCGGCTTGCCGATGCCGTCGTAGATCTCCTTGCACATCGGGCAGACCGGGTACTTCTTCGGGTCGCGCCCGGGCACCCACACCTTGCCGCACAACGCCACCACCGGGGACCCGGAGAGCGCGCTCTCCATGATCTTGTCCTTCTGGACGTAGTGCGCGAAGCGCTCGTGGTCGCCGTCCCCGTGGGACACCTGGGGGACGGGCTCGACCAGGGTGCCGGTGCCGAGGCCGCGCTCGGGCTCAAGAGTGCTCATGGGTGCCAAGTCTATGGGCGCCCCGGGAAACCGGGCCAGTGTCACGCGGCGGCCCGGGTTCCCCGGGCCTCGACACGGGGCCGGACGGGCCGGACGGGCCGGACACGCCCTAGTTCATCGTCGGGTCGTCCGGGTAGGTCGCCAGCAGGGCCAGCGGGCTGCGCTGGCGGCGCAGCACCGAGCGCCACAGCCGTTCCGGCTCCGGGCTGGAGACGTCCCCCGGCTCGCAGTCCACCAGGTACCAGGCGCCGCTCCCCAGCTCCGACTCCAGCTGGCCCGGCGACCAGCCCGCGTACCCGGCGAAGATCCGCAGGCTGCCCAGCTCCCCGGCCAGCACCTCCGGCGGCGCCTCCAGGTCGACCAGGCCGATCGCGCCGTGCACCCGGCGCCAGCCGAGCGGCTCCCCGGTGCCCGGCTCCCCCGGCGCGACGGCCAGGCCGAGCGCCGAGTCCAGCGCCACCGGCCCGCCCTGGAACACCACCGCGGGCTGCCCGACGAGTCTGCCCCAGCCGTCCAGCACACTGCCCACCTCGACCGGCGTCGGCCGGTTGAGCACCACGCCGAGCGCCCCCTCGGCGTCGTGGTCGAGGAGCAGCACCACCGCCCGGGCGAAGTTCGGGTCGGTGAGCATGGGCGTCGCGACGAGCAGACGGCCGGTGTGGGACCGGCCTCCGTGCGAATGGGCCGCCGTCATGCCACACATGATCCCGCAGAACGGCACCGGCCGGACACCGCAACACCCGAAACCCCGCCACGCCGGACGAGCACCCGTACGGCCGAACCGGCGGGCGGGAGCCGGGCCGGAGAGAGCACCATCACGGGAGAGGCAAACGGGAACCATCGGGACGCCCACTACCATCTACGGATGGTGGACGCCCCTCTACGGTGCCGACTCGGATTCTCCGGGGGCCCGAACGCGCCCGTACGCCTGTACCACCGGTCCACCAGCGGTTCCGTGACGGAACCGTTCCCACTCCTCTGGCACCCCGGATTGCGAGAACGATGACCGACGACGTCCTGCTGGTCCACGGCGGAAACCCGCTCGAAGGCGAGATCCGCGTCCGCGGTGCGAAGAACCTGGTCCCCAAGGCCATGGTCGCCGCCCTCCTCGGCCAGGGCCCCAGCAGACTGCGCAACGTCCCGGACATCCGCGACGTCAAGGTGGTCCGCGGCCTGTTGCAGCTGCACGGCGTGACCGTGCGCACCGGCGACGAGGACGGCGAGCTGATCCTCGACCCCTCGCACGTCGAGAGCGCCAACGTCGCCGACATCGACGCCCACGCGGGCTCCTCGCGGATCCCGATCCTGTTCTGCGGCCCGCTGCTGCACCGCCTCGGCCACGCCTTCATCCCGGGCCTGGGCGGCTGCGACATCGGCGGCCGGCCGGTCGACTTCCACTTCGAGGTGCTGCGCCAGTTCGGCGCCACCATCGAGAAGCACCCGCAGGGCACCTACCTGGTGGCCCCGCAGCGGCTGCGCGGCACCAAGATCGAGCTGCCCTACCCCTCGGTCGGCGCGACCGAGCAGGTGCTGCTCACCGCCGTCCTCGCCGAGGGCGTCACCGAGCTGCGCAACGCGGCCATCGAGCCGGAGATCGTCGACCTGATCTGCGTGCTGCAGAAGATGGGCTCGATCATCACCCTGGGCACCGACCGCACCATCCTGATCACCGGTGTGGACGAGCTGAACGGCTACAACCACCGGGCCCTGCCGGACCGGCTGGAGGCCGCCTCCTGGGCCTGCGCGGCGCTGGCGACCAAGGGCGACATCTACGTCCGCGGCGCCCGCCAGCTGGAGATGATGACCTTCCTCAACACCTTCCGGAAGGTCGGCGGCGCCTTCGAGGTGGACGACGAGGGCATCCGCTTCTGGCACCCGGGCGGCGAGCTCAAGGCGATCGCCCTGGAGACCGACGTGCACCCGGGCTTCCAGACCGACTGGCAGCAGCCGCTGGTGGTCGCGCTGACCCAGGCCACCGGCCTGTCCATCGTCCACGAGACGGTGTACGAGTCGCGGCTGGGCTTCACCGGCGCGCTCAACCAGATGGGCGCGCACATCCAGCTCTACCGCGAGTGCCTGGGCGGCACCCCGTGCCGCTTCGGCGCGCGCAACTTCCTGCACTCCGCGGTGGTGTCCGGCCCGTCCAAGCTGATGGGCGCCGAGCTGGTCATCCCGGACCTGCGCGGCGGCTTCTCGTACCTGATCGCGGCGCTGGCGGCCGAGGGCACCTCGACCGTGCACGGCATCGACCTGATCAACCGCGGCTATGAGAACTTCATGGAGAAGCTGCGGGACCTCGGCGCCCACGTCGAGCTGCCCAGCGAGCAGCTGGTCGACGCGTAACGACCGCACGCACGACGAGAGGCCGGGCTCCCCGCGGGGAGCCCGGCCTCTCGGGCGTTCAAGGGGTGGTTCAGGCGCCCTTGGCGGCTTCCTTCAGCTTGGAGCCGGCGCTCACCTTGGCGCTGTAGCCGGCCGCGATCTGGATCGGCTCGCCGGTCTGCGGGTTGCGGGCGGTGCGGGCAGCGCGGTGGGTGCGCTCGAAGGTCAGGAAACCGGGGATGGTGACCTTCTCGTCGCCCTTGGCGACGACCTCGCCGACGATCTCGGCGAAGGCGGCCAGAACGGCGTCGGCGTCCTTGCGGGTCACCTCGGCGCGCTCGGACAGCGCGGCCACCAGCTCACTGCGGTTCATGTGTACTCCTGTGGTCTGTTCGCTTGCGGTGTGCGGGGGCCCATCGGTGCTCCCACCGGGGGGCACCCGGATGGGCCGCAGGTCCGCACACTGTGCTCATGCAGGCATTGCGTGGTCGCAGGCCGGGTCCGTACCCGTATGCCGCGCGCCGGAGCCGTCGAAGAGGCCCGCCGCCTGCCTGGGAACGAATCCTGCCCCGACCGGCCCCGAGAAAGCCAATCGGGCCCCGGCCGAGCCACCCGAACATCGCCCGCCCGTTGGAGGTGTGACGCTCCGTCGGCTCCGGCGGACCGGGCGCGGACGGCGGTCAGGATGACACGCCGGAAGACCAGGGGGACGTTCCGTACTTGTCGGACACGCCTGCCCCGGCCAGGGCTACCGTACGCCCTAGGCACGACAAGCCCAAACACGCCCCTCGCCCTTGTGTCGCAAGGGTTCGGGGCGCGCTTGGGCGGGTATGGCCGCTAATCGGACATTTGACCGATCGGCGACCGGCCCGCGAGCCGGGCCGTCCGGCGCCCGGCCGGGGCCGTCAGAGCTTGACGGTGGGGAAGGCCGAGGTGTCCAGCGTGCCGACGATGCCGGGGGTCGGACGGGCCGGTACGGCGGGCTCCTGGGCGTCCGCCAGGGCCGCCTCGCGCACCGCCGCGGCGACGGTCTTGGCGACGTCCTTGTGGAAGACGCTGGGGATGATGTAGTTCGCGTTCAGCTCGTCGTCGGCGACGGTGGTGGCCAGCGCGCGGGCCGCAGCGATCATCATCTCGGTGTTGACCGTGCGGCTCTGGGCGTCCAGCAGGCCGCGGAAGACACCCGGGAAGACCAGCACGTTGTTGATCTGGTTCGGGAAGTCGCTGCGGCCGGTGGCGACCACGGCGGCGGTCTGCCGGGCCACCCCGGGGTCGACCTCCGGGTCCGGGTTGGCCAGCGCGAAGACGATCGACCGCTCCGCCATGGTGGCCAGGTCGTCGCCGTCCAGGACGTTCGGGGCCGAGACGCCGATGAACACGTCCGCGCCCGCCACGGCCTCCTTGAGGCTGCCGGTGCGGCCCGAGCGGTTGGTGTGCTCGGCGATCCAGCGCAGGCTGTCGTTGAGGTCCTCACGGCCCTGGTGGACCACGCCGTGCACGTCGGCGACGGTGGCGTGCTCGACACCGGCGGCCAGCAGCAGCTTGAGGATGGCGGTGCCGGCCGCGCCGGCGCCCGACATCACCACGCGGATGTCGCCGATCTCCTTGCCGACCACCTTCAGCGCGTTGGTGAGGGCGGCCAGCACCACGATCGCGGTGCCGTGCTGGTCGTCGTGGAAGACCGGGATGTCCAGGGCCTCGCGCAGCCGGGCCTCGATCTCGAAGCAGCGCGGCGCGGAGATGTCCTCCAGGTTGATCCCGGCGAAGCCCGGGGCGATCGCCTTGACGATGGCGACGATCTCGTCGCTGTCCTGGGTGTCCAGGCAGATCGGCCAGGCGTCGATCCCGGCGAAGCGCTTGAACAGGGCCGCCTTGCCCTCCATGACGGGCAGCGCGGCCGCCGGGCCGATGTTGCCCAGGCCCAGCACCGCCGAGCCGTCGGTGACCACGGCGACGCTGTTGCGCTTGATGGTCAGGCGGCGGGCGTCCTCGGGGTTCTCGGCGATCGCCATGCAGACCCGGGCCACGCCCGGGGTGTAGATCATGCTGAGGTCGTCACGGTTGCGGATCGGCAGCTTCGAGGACATCTCGATCTTGCCGCCGAGGTGCATCAGGAAGGTGCGGTCCGAGACCTTGCCGATCGACACGCCGTCGATCGCCCGGAGCTTCTCGACGATCTCCTCGCCGTGCGCCACCGAGGAGGCCGCGACCGTCACGTCGATCCGCAGCGCCTCCAGGCCGGAGGCGGTGACGTCGAGACCGGTCACCGATCCGCCGGAGGACTCCACTGCCGTGGTGATCGCGCTGACCGCGTTGCCGCGGGCCGGGACCTCCAGTCGCACCGTGATCGAGTTGGAGACACTGGGCACCGTCGCCATCGACGCTTCCTTCTTCCGTCTGTCCCGCAGGCTCAACATTTTGTTGAAGGCATCGCCTGCGCATGCTAGACCTCGATCGTCGCACCTTCCAAGGGGTTGCCAGAAATAACGTTCATTGAGTGTGCGGATCCGACAAGCGGGCCGCGTCGCCCACAGTCTCCGGGCGCACACTCCTTGCCTCTCCCGGCCGATGCGTTACATTGGACGGGACACCGGCTCGATCCAAGCCCCCGGGCCCAACCTTCGTCCCTCAGAGGGACCACTTGCCGCGAGGCGAGCATGGCGGGTCGGTGTCGTCAACGTCCGAAGGCCCCTCACCAGCGGTGAGGGGCCTTCGTCGTGGGTGCGTCAGCCGTGCAGCAGCGCGGGCACGCCGGCCGCGTCCGGCAGGTCGTCAGGGCCGGACAGCACCGTCAGCCGCTGGGTCGCCCGGGTGAGCGCCACGTAGAGCACCCGCAGGCCCGCCTCCGACTCGCCGGCGATGCCGGTCGGGTCGGCGACCACCGTCGCGTCGTACTCCAGGCCCTTGGCCTCCAGGCTGCCCAGCACCACCGCGCGCCCGCCCAGGCCCTCGGCCCAGCCGGCCGCCTCGGCCCGGCGGTCCATCGGCACCACGATCGCCACGGTGCCGTCCACCTCGCCCAGCAGCCGCTCCAGCTCGCTCCGGGCGGCCCGGCCGAAGGCCTCCGGCGCGGGGTCGGTGACGGCCGCGAAGCGCGGCTCCACGCCGACGTGGCGCACCGCGCTCGGCGAGGGCGTGCCCGGCGCGGCCAGCGCCAGCACCTTCGCCGCGACCTCGGCGATCTCGGCCGGGTTGCGGTAGTTGACGGTCAGCGTGAAGCGGCGGCGCGGCTTGCCCGCCAGCACCTCGTCCAGCGCGGCCTGGGCCTCCTGGGGGAACGGCCAGGAGGACTGCGCCGGGTCGCCGACGATGGTCCAGGTGGCCATCCGGGAGCGCCGGCCGATCATCCGCCACTGCATCGGGGTGAGGTCCTGGGCCTCGTCCACGATCACGTGGGCGTACTCCTTGCGCTCCACCGGCTGGCGCTCGCGCTGGCGGGAGTTGCGGTCGGCGAAGGTGGTGACCTCCTCCAGGCCGCTCAGCAGGTCCACCGCGTCCACCTCGCGGACCTTCGGACGGGCCGGCTCGCCGAGCAGCACCTGCAGCTCGTCCACCAGTGCCACGTCGTGCGCGGACAGCCCGCCCTCGCCCTGCGGCGACAGGTGGCGCCAGGAGGCGGCCAGCAGCCTGGCCTCGTCCGGGGTCACGGCACGGCGGGCGATCCGGTTGGTGTGCCGGGTCTGCTTGAGCGTGCCGAGCACCCGGCGCGGGGTCAGCGCGGGCCACCAGGCGTCCAGGAAGTCCAGGAACGACGACTCGTCGGAGACGTAGTCGTCGAAGGACTCCTTCTCCTCCTGGCGCTGCTCCCGGGCGTAGTGGTCGGTGGGCTTGGGCAGGTGCCTGATCGCCTCCTGCCACAGGGCGTCCAGCAGCAGCCGGCGGGCGCGCGGGCGCAGCAGGTTCAGCGGGGTGCCGCCGGAGCCCACCACGTTGCCGCGGACGGACCTCAGCCGGCCCGCGTCCAGCTTCAGCACCTCGCCGCGGGCGACCACCTTGAGCTCCTGCGGGGCGCCCAGCTCCAGCGCCGCCCGGGCCGCCCGCCGCAGCA
This sequence comes from Kitasatospora sp. NPDC059160, assembly GCF_042755465.1. Lineage (NCBI taxonomy): Bacteria > Bacillati > Actinomycetota > Actinomycetes > Kitasatosporales > Streptomycetaceae > Kitasatospora > Kitasatospora sp. NPDC059160. The sequence continues at coordinate 53,262 of NZ_JBHZCN010000020.1, forward strand.
GGTGCACCATCCGGGCCGAGCCCTTGACCCGGGCCGCCTCCGGGGCGTCGTAGGTGTCGGCCTCGATGCCGTCCACCAGCGAGCCGACCGCGCGGATCGCGACCTGGCCCTCCTCGCCGAGCGAGGGCAGCACGCCCTCGGTGTAGGAGACCAGCAGCGCGGTGGGCGAGACCACCAGGATGCCCCCGGCGTAGCGGCGGCGGTCCTGGTAGAGCAGGTACGCGGCGCGGTGCAGGGCGACGGCGGTCTTGCCGGTGCCGGGGCCGCCGGTGACGAGGGTGGCCCCGGCCGCGGCGGCCCGGATCACCTCGTCCTGCTCCTTCTGGATCGAGGAGACGATGTCGCGCATCGAGTGGCTGCGGGCGCGGCCCAGCGAGGCCATCAGCGCGCCGTCGCCGACCACGGCCAGCTCCCGGCCGCCCAGGGTCGGGGTGAGGTCGGGGCGCAGCAGGTCGTCCTCGACGCCGATCACCTTGCGGCCCTTGGAGCGGATCACCCGGCGGCGGATCACCCGGCCGGGCTCCACCGGGGTGGCGCGGTAGAACGGCGCGGCGGCCGGGGCCCGCCAGTCGATCACCAGCGGGCCGAACTCGGCGTCCAGCACGCCCAGGCGGCCGATGTGCAGGGTCTCGGCGACGGCCGGGTCGGCCGGGTTGAGCGGGGTGTTCGAGGGGATGCCGTGTTCCTCCGGCGCGTCGGCCTGCTGGAGGTCGATCCGGCCGAAGAGGAAGTCCTCGAACTCGTTGTTGAGCCGTTGGAGGTGCGCGCCGGCCCGGTAGACCTGGGCGTCGCGCTCGGCGAGGGCGCCGGGAGTACCGACCTGGACCCGCTTGGCGGCGTCCTCCAGGATGTACTCCGCCTCGGCGAGCTTCTCCTCCAGCCGGTGGTAGACGGTGTCGAGGTGCTGCTGTTCACCGGCGATCTCACGCTCGCGGACGGTCTCGTGATCGGTGGTGGGGGTGGTGTCCGTGTTGCTCTGCATGGCCTCGGGGGTTGCGACGGAATCCGGCTCCGGAAAACGAGCGGACGGATGATCCTACGCCGCGACCCCCCGCACGCGCTGCTCCGGAACGTACAAAAATCGAAGGCCGCCCTCCGCATCAGCGGTGGACGGCCTTCGGTGTGAACATGGGGTGGTGGAGATGCCGGGAATCGAACCCGGGTCCAGTGGAGTTAATTCAGGGCTTCTCCGAGCGCAGTCCGCTGTGATTTTCTCGGCCCTGGCGGTCACACGGACAAGCCGCCAACAGGCCCAGCTGCTGTTTGATTTCCCGTCCACCCTCGCAGCCCGGGCGGACGGTTGAGTTCCCTAGATTATGCCAGGGTCCGGGTCGGGAACTCCCCGGTCTGACACCCAAGCGCTATCGGTGCTTATTAGGCAGCGAGAGCGAACTGCTGGGAATCGCGCTTAGAGTTGGCGATTATTTTTTTGCGACACGTGGTTAACGAGATCATTGCCGCGTTCCTCGGCTCGCTTCCCCTGTTTCAACATCCCCTGTCGAAACCGATCATCCCCATGTTTTGTTGAGAAACAGCTCGGACGGTGACCGTCCGTGTTGCTGACGCCATAGTACGCGAGGCGACGGGCGAGGGTCCAGCGGATTAACCCTGGCGCCGCCGGGCCGCCGCCACCGCGCGGGCCGTCTCGCGGGTGTCCTGCTTCTCCCGCAGCGTCTGGCGCTTGTCGTACAGCTTCTTGCCGACCGCCAGCGCGAGTTCGAGCTTGACCCGGCCGTCCTTGAAGTACAGGGACAGCGGGACCAGGGTGTGGCCCGCGTCGCGGACCTTGGTCTCGATCTTCTGGATCTCCATCCTGTGCAGCAGCAGCTTGCGCTTGCGCCGGGCCGCGTGGTTGGTCCACGTCCCCTGGGTGTACTCGGGGATGAAGACGTTGTCGATCCAGGCCTCGCGGTTCTGGATGTAGGCGTAGCCGTCGACCAGGTTGGCCCGCCCCTCGCGCAGCGACTTGACCTCGGTGCCGGTGAGCACGAGGCCGCACTCGTAGGTGTCGAGGATCGTGTACTCGTGTCGCGCCTTCTTGTTCTGCGCGATCAGCTTGTGTCCGGTTTCCTTTGCCATAGCGCGGCCATTCTCGCACTTCGACGCCGGATCGGGCAGCCGCTTTACCGCCGGGCGGCCGGGTCAGGACCGGGTGCCGAGCCCGGCCAGGACGCGCAGGGCGAGCGCGTCGGCGTCCTCGCCCGCGGCGGCCGGGACGTCCGGGGTCAGGCCGGTGCCGTCCAGGGAGCGTCCGGCCGGGGTGTAGTAGCGGCCGACGGTCAGCTCCAGCACCGCGCCGTCGGCGAGCCGGCTGGGCTGCTGGACGGTGCCCTTGCCGAAGGTCCGGGAGCCCACCACCACGGCGCGGCTGCGGTCCTGGAGGGCCCCGGCGAGCAGTTCGGCGGCGCTCATCGTGCCGCCGTCCACCAGCACCACCAGCGGGCTGCGCCGGTCGCCGCCGGGTGGGGCGGTCAACTCCCGCTTCTCGCCGCGCTCCTGGTAGGAGCCGACGGCGCCGCCGTCCAGGAAGCTCCCGGCGGTGCCGACGGCCTCGTCCAGCAGCCCGCCGGAGTTGCCGCGCAGGTCGAGCACCACCCCGGCGTGCGGGGCGCGCAGCGCGGCGCGCACCTGGTCGGCCACGCCGCTGGTGAAGCCCCGGACGGTGATCCGCAGCACGCCCTTGTCCAGGTGCTCCGCGGTGACCTGCCGGCTGTCCAGCAGCACCCGCCGCAGCCGCAGTTCGCGCACCTCGCCGCCGTCGCGCTGGACGGCCAGGGTGACCTCGGAGCCGGCCCGGCGCTCGTCGCCCTGCCCGCGCAGCCGGGCGACCACCTCGGTGACCGGCAGCCGGTCGGCCTGGTCCCGGTCGATCCGCAGCAGCCGGTCGCCGGGGGCGATCCCGGCCTCGGCGGCCGGTCCGGCCGGGGTGACCTGGGAGACCGAGGTGACGCCGTCCTCGCCGCGGCCGACCGACAGCCCGACCCCGGGGTAGCGGCCGTCCAGGCCCTGGCTGAACTCGGCGTACTCCTGGGCGCTGTAGTACGCGCCCCAGCGGTCGCCGCCGGCCGCCAGCAGGTGCTCGGCCTGCTGCTCGGACAGCGCGGCGCCCGCCGGGTCCGCCGGGAGCCCGGCGGCGGCCGGGGCGAGGTCGGCGGAGGCCCGGCGCGGCGGGTCGCCCGGGCCGTCCCAGGCGCCGGTCGCGGCGCCGCCCAGCAGCACGGCACCGAACACCAGGCTGAGCGCGGCCACCTGACGTGCCCTGCGCGGAGTTTGCAGCATGGCAACGGAGTGTAGACACCGCTCCGCGCGCGACGGGCCGGAACGGCGGAGCGCGGAACGGCGACGGCCCCGTACGGCGCAGTGCCGTACGGGGCCGAAGCGACTTCCGGGGGTCAGACCTTGAGGTACTTGCGCAGCGTGAAGAACGCCGCGATGCCGGCCATGCCCATACCGACCACGACCAGCAGCGGGATCACCGCCAGCACCGAGCCGAGGCCGATGAAGTGGATGAACTGCACCCGGTCGGCGAGCCAGCCCTGGACGAAGAAGTGCCCGCCGACCAGCAGGCCGGAGGCCAGCGCCGCGCCGAGCAGCGCGGAGAACGCGGCCTCGGCGATGAACGGCATCTGGACGTAGAAGTTCGAGGCACCGACCAGGCGCATGATGCCGGTCTCGCGCCGCCTGCTGTACGCCGACACCCGGACGGTGTTGACGATCAGCAGCAACGCGACGAACAGCATCAGCACCATGATCACGAACGCCGCCGTCTGCAGGCCGTTGAGCAGGCCGAACAGGTTCTCCAGGATCTTCCGCTGGTCCTCGACCGACTTGACGCCGGGCTTGCCCGCGAAGGCGCTCTGGATGACGTCGTACTTGGTCGGGTCGTTGAGCTTGACCCGCCAGGACTGCGGCATGGCGTCCGGGCCCAGGACGGAGATGAGCGGATTGTCCGGGTTCATGTCCTTCCAGTGCTTGTACGCCTCCGCGGAGCTCTCGTACGTGGACGACTGGACCACCGAACTCATCTTGTCCAACTGGTCCTTGATGTCCTGGACCTGCTGGTCGGTGGCCGCACCCTTGTCGCACTGGGGCGAGTTGCGGGCATCCGCCTTGGTACAGAAGTAGATGCTCACCTCGACCTTGTCGTACCAGTACCCCTTCATGGAGTTCACCTGGTCGCGGACCAGGAGCGAGGAACCGGCGAGGGCGAGGGAGAGCGCGACGCTGACCACGACCGCGATGGTCATGGTCAGATTGCGTCGGAGACCCACACCGATCTCCGACAGGACGAACTGGGCACGCATGCGGGAAACAACTCCAGGGTCGGTACTGCGCGGTCTGGCGGTCCGGGCCGGCGGGCCCTACGGGTCAGCGCTGGTCGGTCAGTGCTGGTATCCGTAGACGCCGCGGGCCTGGTCGCGGACGAGCAGCCCCTTGTCGAGCTCGATGACGCGCTTGCGCATCTGGTCGACGATGGCCTGGTCGTGGGTGGCCATCAGCACCGTGGTGCCGGTGCGGTTGATCCGGTCGAGCAGCTTCATGATGCCGACCGAGTTCTGCGGGTCCAGGTTTCCGGTGGGCTCGTCCGCGATGAGCAGCATCGGGCGGTTCACGAAGGCACGGGCGATCGCGACGCGCTGCTGCTCACCACCGGACAGCTCGCCGGGCATCCGGTCCTCCTTGCCGCCGAGGCCGACCAGCTCCAGCACCTCGGGCACCACCTTGTTGATGGCGCTCTTGGGCTTGCCGATCACCTCCAGCGCGAAGGCGACGTTCTGCGCGACGGTCTTGTTCGGCAGCAGGCGGAAGTCCTGGAAGACGGTGCCCAGCTGGCGGCGCATGTGCGGCACCTTCCAGTTGGACAGCTTGCCGAGGTCCTTGCCCAGCACGTGCACCGCGCCCGTGGAGGGACGTTCCTCCCGCAGGCACAGTCGCAGGAAGGTGGACTTTCCCGAGCCGGACGAGCCGACCAGGAAGACGAACTCGCCCTTCTCGATCTCCAGCGAGACGTTGTCCAGGGCGGGACGGTTCTGCTTGGGATAGGTCTTGGAGACGTTGTCGAATCTGATCACGGCTGCATCACGGAGGCCATCCTAGGCGGCGCCAGTCCTCGGTCGATCCGCCCCGGAGGCCCGGCCCGGGGGCGGGCGATGGGAGCGCGGAGGGCCGCTCCCGGTCTGGGACCATACGCGAACCTGCGGTGGGCCCGCAGGGACAGCCCAGGACGGATTCCGGAATCTGGGGGAGAATGTCCGGTTGTGCCCCGATAATTGCGAGCCATCTCACAGCCCGGGAGCCGGAACGGCCAGAACCTGGCAGAGTGGAGGTGGCGACCGTGTCCGGCCGCTCCCCCGTACAGGGCAGACTCCCCCGTACAGGTAGGAAGAGGGAACCAAAGCCCCGTCCGGTGCGTTGCTGTAGCAGCGAGGAGGAGATCGCATGACCTGCGACCATCTGGTGTGCGCCAACTGCAACGGCCGCGTCAGCGACGGGCGTTGCCCGGTGTGCCGCGCCAACCGGGCCCGGCTGCAGGAGCAGCAGGGGCCGTTCGCCGCACTCTCCCCCGCGATGCTGCTGGCCCTGCTGGCCGGACTGCTCGCGGTGGCGCTGATCGCGCGGCAGGCGCTGGCCTGACGAACCTGCGGTACGACGAAGGGCCCCGACCGCTGCGGTCGGGGCCCTTCGCGTGTGCCTGCTGTTACTCGGCGCTGGTCTCGCGCTGCTTGCGCCAGCGGATCCCGGCCTCGATGCTGTGCTTGATTTTCATCGAGGCCGGACTCCTTACGCCTCGTTCGAGGTCTCGCGCTGCTTGCGCCAGCGGATCCCGGCCTCGATGAAGCCGTCGATGTCGCCGTCCAGGACCGCCTGCGGGTTGCCCGCCTCGTACGCGGTGCGGACGTCCTTGACCATCTGGTACGGGTGCAGCACGTAGGAGCGCATCTGGTTGCCCCAGGAGCTGCCGCTGTCCTTGAGCGCGTCCATCGCCGCGCGCTCCTCCTGGCGGCGCCGCTCCAGCAGCTTGGCCTGGAGGACGTTCATCGCCGAGGCCTTGTTCTGGATCTGCGAGCGCTCGTTCTGGCAGGAGACCACCACGCCGGTCGGGATGTGCGTGATGCGCACCGCCGAGTCGGTGGTGTTGACGCCCTGGCCGCCGGGGCCGGAGGCGCGGTAGACGTCGATGCGCAGCTCGCCCTCGTCGATGTCGACGTGGTCGGACTGTTCGACGACCGGGAGCACCTCGACGCCGGCGAAGGAGGTCTGCCGGCGGCCCTGGTTGTCGAAGGGCGAGATGCGGACCAGGCGGTGGGTGCCCTGCTCGACCGAGAGGGTGCCGTACGCGTAGGGCGCCTTCACGGTGAAGGTCGCGGACTTGATGCCGGCCTCTTCGGCGTACGAGGTGTCGTACACCTCGGTCGGGTAGCCGTGCCGCTCGGCCCAGCGCAGGTACATGCGCATCAGCTGCTCGGCGAAGTCGGCGGCGTCCACGCCACCGGCCTCGGCACGGATGTTGATCAGCGCCTCGCGGGCGTCGTACTCACCGGAGAGGAGGGTGCGGACCTCCAGCTCCTCGACGGCCTTCTGGAGCGAGACCAGCTCGGCCTCGGCCTCGGTGCGGGTGTCCGCGTCGTCCTCGGCCTCGGCGAGTTCGAACAGCACGCCCAGGTCGTCGATGCGGCTGCGGAGGCCCTCGACGCGGCGCAGTTCGCCCTGGAGGAAGGAGAGCCGACTGGTCACCTTCTGTGCGTTCGCGACGTCGTCCCACAGGGTGGGGGCGGCTGCCTCCTCCTCCAGGACCGCGATGTCGGCCCGGATCTTGTCCAGGTCGAGGACGGCCTCGATCGACCCCATGGTCGTATCGAGGTTCTTGAGCTCTTCGGAAGGATCGACGGCTGCCACGCCCCCAGCGTAATGGTTCCGGGGGTGCTCATGACGACACCCCCGGTTCCAGCGCCGTTCCCCGCGGGCTACGGAGCCCGCGGAGCGGTGCCGTGCACGGCCGGGCGGGCCGGGTGGCCGCCGCCCGGTTCGGTGGCCGCGAAGGCCGTCCAGGCCGCGGCGGCGCCCGCCAGCAGCAGCACGGTGGCCAGCAGGACGGCCAGCAGCCGGCGTCGGCGCAGCAGCGCCGCGCGGTCCCGGCGGTGGCCCGGCGCGGTGCGCTGGGCGCGGGACTCGGCGGCGTACGCGGCCAGCTCGTCGGCCGAGGGGCGGCGCAGGCTGGTGTGGGTGTCCCGGGTGGAGTCCGGGGCGACGCCCGGCACCAGCGGGACGGCCGGGCCGCGGCGGCGCTTGTGGGTGCCCGGGCCGGCGTCCACCTCGGCGTAGACCGCCTCGCCCGGGGTCAGCTGCTCCTCGGCCGGGGCGCGGCCCTGGGAGGGCACCGCCAGCACCGGCAGACCGGCCAGCGAGGGCAGCTGCTCACGCAGCCGGGCGGCCAGCTCGGCGGCGCGCAGCCGGGAGGCCGGGGCCTTGGCCAGGCACTCGGAGATGACCCGCCACAGCCCGTCCGGCAGGCCGGGGATCGGCGGCACCTGCTCGGTGACGTGCCGGCGCAGCACCGCGCCGGTGTGGCCGCCGCCGAACGGGGTGGAGCCGGCCAGCAGCTCGTACAGCACGGTGGCGAGGGCGTAGATGTCGACGGCGGCGCGCGGCTCCAGGCCCTCGATGATCTCGGGGGCGAGGTAGTCGGGGGTGCCGATGATCCGGGTGGCCCGGGTGCGGCGCGGGGCGTCGACCAGGCGGGCCACCCCGAAGTCGGTGAGCTTGGCGCGCGGGGCGCCGCCCGGGCCGGGCGCGGCGGCGAGGTCGAGCAGGACGTTCTCCGGCTTGACGTCGCGGTGGACGATCCCGGCCGCGTGCGCGGCCGCCAGGCCGTCGGCGACGTCGGCGATGATCGAGGCGGCGGCCTGCGGCGGGAGGGCGCCGTCCCGCTCCAGCCGGGAGCGCAGGTCGGTGCCCTGGACGAGTTCCATCACCAGCGCGAGGTCGCTGCCGTCCACGACCATGTCGCGCACGCCGACCACCCGGGGGTGGTCGAGGCTGGTCAGCGCGGTGCGCTCCTGGACGAAGCGGCCGACCAGCACCTGGTCGGCGGCGAGGTCCTCGCGCAGCAGCTTGACCGCCACCGGGCCGTCGGGCCCCTCACCGAGCCAGACCGTCCCGGCCGAACCCCGGCCGATCACCTGGTGGACGGTGTACCGGCTGCCGATCTTGCGTGCCAATGCTGCTCCGTGGGCGGCGCGGGAGCGCTCCGGGGGTCCGGGCGCGCTCGGTGGGGCGGGACAACAGCGACCAACCTACGCGCCCGGACCCCCCGTGCGGGCCGCCTGGGGGCCGTGGAGCGGCACTCGGGGGCGAGAAATCTCGGGAATTGTCGACAAAGCGTCAATCATGGCTTCCGGGGCGGGACCGGACGCCCGGTCAGCCGCCGGGGCGGCCGGTCGCCCCGGCCCGCACCCCGTCGGCCGCCCGGGCCCGCGTCAGCCGTTGGAACTGCCGATGACGCTGTTCACCCAGTCCCGGGCGGAGTCGAACCAGCCCACGACGTTGTCCCAGTAGTGCGGCAGCGGCGTGAAGTTCCACAGCGCCAGCGCGGCCACCGCCAGCACCAGCAGCACCATCAGGCAGCCCTTGAGACAGCCCAGCCCCGGGATGTACATCCGGTTGCGGCTGCGCGGACGCCGCTCGCGCGGCGGGGCGCTCTCCCGGCGGGACGGCTCCCGCGGCTCCTCCCGCGGCGGCCGGGACTCCCGGTGCTGCGGCGCGGGCGGCTCGGCCCGGCGCGGCACCGGGGTGGGCGCGGGCGGCGGCGGGTAGCCGCCCTGCGGCCCGCCCTGGCCGGACGGGGCCTGCCGGTAGCCGCCGGGCGGCTGCGGACGGCCGCCGCCCTGGCCGCCCTGCCCGCCCTGGTTGACCTGGTAGGGCGGCGGGGCGACCGGCGGGCGCTGGGCGTAGCCGGGCGGCGGCGCCTGGCGGCGCTGGTCCGGGCGGTAGCCGGCCGGGGGCTGCGGCTGGTAGCCGGGCGCGCCCTGGCCGGCGTGACCGCCCTGGCCGCCCTGCTGGGCCTGGCCCCCCTGGTGCGCCTGGTAGGGCGGCGGGGCGACCTGCGGGTCCTCGAAGTCCTCCGGCCCGAAGTAGCCGACCTGGGTCTGCTGGTTGCGGTCGCGCGCCGCCCTCAGCTGGGTCTGCCAGGGGTGCGGCGCCTCCTCCGGCGGCGGCCCGGCCGGGGCGACCGGCGGGGGCGGCGGCACGGCGGTGGGCGGCATCACCTGGGTGCGGTCCTGGGTGCCGTACGGGGGCGCGGGCGGCGGCTGGGTGCCCATCACCCGGGTCGCCGCGGCCGGGTCGTACTGCCCGGCCGGGTCGTACGGCGGGACGCCCGGGGGCGGGGGCAGCACCTGGGTGCGGTCGTCGGCCCCGAACGGTCCGGGCCCGCCGGGGGCCACCGGCACGGTGCCGGGCACGGCGGTCGGCCGCGGGTCCGGCAGCAGCAGGGCGCCGACCGCCAGGGCCTCGTCCACCGCCGCCGGCGAGGCGTGCACGCCGACCCCGGCCGCGACCACCCGCAGGGCGCGGGCCAGCACGGTGGCGCTCGGCCGCTGTGCCGGGTCCTTGCGCAGGCAGCGCTCGATCACCGTCCAGAGCGGCTCGGGCATGGTGCTGGGCCGCTGCGGCTCCTGCGCCAGGTGGGCCTGGAGCACCGCCAGGGCGCTGTCGCCCTGGAACGGCTGGCGGCCGGTGACCAGCTCGTACAGCATGATCCCGGCGCCGTAGACGTCCACCGCGGAGGTCTGCGGGCGGCCCTCGGCGGACTCCGGCGCGACGTACGCGGGGGTGCCGACGAACTCGTGGGTGCGGGTGACGCCCGGGGAGTCGGCCAGCCGGGCGATGCCGAAGTCGGTGAGCAGCGGGTGCATCTGCTCGGTGCCCTGCACCCCGGTGGAGGCGAGCAGCACGTTGGCCGGCTTGAGGTCGCGGTGGACGATGCCGTCCGCGTGGCTGGCCGCCAGCGCGTCCGCGACCTGGGCCATCAGCAGGGAGCCGGCGATCGGGCTGAACGGGCCGTTGGCGCGCAGGTAGCGGGCCAGGTCGGGGCCCTCCACCAGGTCCATCACCAGCGCCAGCAGCTCGCCCTCGACGACCAGGTCGCGGACCCGGACGATGTTCGGGTGGCTCAGCCGCAGCAGCAGCGAACGCTCGCGCAGGAAGCGCATCACCACGTCCGGGTCGGCCGCCAGTTCCTCGCGCAGCACCTTGATGGCCACCTGCTGCCCGGGCTCGCTGCCCGGCACCTGGACGTCCTGGCGCACCAGACCGCGCCAGACCGTCCCGGTGGCACCCCGCCCCAGGGTCTCCTCAAGCAGATACTTGCTGCCGACTGGCCGCACCTGTCGCACTCCTCGCCGTGCCGCCCGCGGGGCGCTCCCCCGCCGGTGTGCGGTGAGCCTGCCGGGCCCGTGTTTGCGGCCACTCTAACGGTGTCCGTACGGGTTTTTGAGGTGACCGGCTGGCGGTCGGAGCAGGGTTGGGGGACATCCCCTAGGGAACCACCCGGAGGCGGCCGCCGGGCCCCTCGGCCGGGCGGGCGGAGCGACGGTTGACCTGACCCTCCGTCGCCTCCACCATGGCGATGATCGCAAGATCGTCAAATCCGGTACGGTGCGCGGACCGTCCGCGCCGGATGGCAGGATGGACACTCGCCACTCGTGTGGCCCAAGGGTCGCCGCGATCGCCCCGCGCGTGCGCGACGACACCGGGCAGCGGTACCAGGCATCACACCAGCAGAAGGGACCCGCGGGCGAGATGCAGATCCGGCTGACCGTCCTCCGACCGCGCAGCGGCCCGACCGCCGCCGGCTCCGCCATCCCCTACGTGGACGTGCTGGTCACCGCACCCGTCGGCACCGCGCTCGGCGCCATCGCGGGCGCACTCGCGGGCGCCGTCGGCGTGCGCGGGCCACGGGCCGCCACCCATGTGCACCTGTACGCCGGGGCGCACCGGGTGGACGAGCACACCCTCCTCGGCCACCCCCCGCTGCTCGACGGCGCCGTGCTCAGCCTCAACGAGCCCGACCCCACCGCCGACGACCCCGACGACACCCGCGCCGCGGCCGAACTTCGCGTGGTCGGCGGCCCGGACGCCGGCGGCGTGCACCGGCTGCACGGCCGGGAGATCCGGATCGGCCGCTCCGGCGAGGCCGACGTCCCGCTCGACGACCCGGACGTCTCCCGGCTGCACCTCGCCCTGCACCTCGGCGAGGACGGCCGGGCCACCGTCCGCGACCTCGGCTCCACCAACGGCACCACCCTGGACGGCCGGATCGTCCCGCCCCTGCCGCCCGAGGCCGCCGTCCCCCTGGAACACGGCGCGCTGCTGCGGATCGGCGAGTCCACCCTCCAGGTCCTCGAACCGCTCGGCGAGCCGGCCCGCGCCGCCCTGCCCGACGGCAACGGCCACCTCCAGCTCGCCGCCCCCGGCCCCGTCCGGCCCGCGCCGCCCGTCCTCGAACCGCCCACCGCCCCCGAGCCCGCCCCGGGCCGCGGCCGCGGCCTCCTCGCCCTGCTGCCCGGCCGCGCCGCCGAGCCGCCCGGCCAGGAGAGCGCCGAACGCCACCACACCGCCGTACGGCTGCGCCAGGCCGCCGCCCAGCGGGAGCGCTGGCCCGACCTCGCCACCGTGCTGCTCAACGCCGTCGGCCCCGGCCCCCGACTGTGGGAGCGCGGCCCCGGCCACCCCGACGCGCTCACCCTGCGGCTGGGCACCGCCGACCGCCCCGGCGGCGCCGGCACCACCCCCGGCACCATGCTGCCCGCCGTCCCCGTCACCCTCGACCTCCAGACCGCCGGCAGCCTCGGCCTCAGCGGCCCGCGCGAACGCCTGGACGCGCTCACCCGCGCCGTCGTCGCCCAGCTCGCCGCACTGCACCCGCCGACCGGACTGAGCCTCGTCGTGGTCGACGCCGACCCGGCCCGCAGCCCCGAGGACCGCGTCGACACCTGGGCCTGGGCGCTGTGGCTGCCCCACCTGCGCCCCGTCGACGGCCAGGACTGCCGCCTGCTGACCGGCTTCGACGACGACCAGGCCACCGCCCGGCTCACCGAGCTCACCGCCCGGCTCAGCGGCCCGACCGGCCCCGGCGGCCACCCCGCCACCGTGGTCGTGGTGGACGGCCGCCCGGCCACCGAGGCCGCCCGGCACGCGCTCGACCTGCTGCTGCGCCAGGGCCCGGCGGTCGGCATCTTCCCGGTCTGCCTCGCCGAACAGCCCGAACTGCTCCCCCGCGGCCTCGGCGCCACCGCCCTGATCACCGGCGAGGTCGGCACCCAGCTCTCCCTGGACCGCCCGGTCGCCCGCGGCCGGGAAACCCTGCACGAGGTCTCGCTGGACGCCGTCTCCGACGCCTGGGCCGAACGGCTGGCCCGCCTCCTCGCCCCGCTGCGCGAAGCCGCCCCGGTCTCCCGCGGCCCGCTGCCGGACGCGCTGCGGCTGCTCGACCTGCTCCAGCTCGACACCGTCACCCCGGCCAAGCTCTCCGCCCGCTGGGCCGCCCACGCCGGCGGCATCGGCGCCGCCACCGCCCTGCTCGGCACCACCCGGGACGAGCTGTGCACCCTCGACCTGGCCGACCCCGAACTCACCCTGCCCTCCCCCGACCCGGGCGGCCCCCACCTGCTGATCGGCGGCGCCCGCGGCTCCGGCAAGACGGAGCTGCTGCGCACCCTGGTCGCCTCGCTCGCCGTCTCCGAGCGGCCCGAGCGCCTCGCCGTCACCCTCATCGAGGGCCGGGCCACCGGCGACGGCCAGGACGGACTGGACGGCTGCACCGAGCTGCCGCACGTCACCGGCCGGGTGAACGCCGTCGCCGACCCGCGCGCCGCACTCCTCGCCGCCGAGGCGCTGGAGGACGAACTCGCCCTGCGGGAGCGGCTGTTCGACGGGCTGGACTTCGCCTCCTGGCACGCCGCCCGGATCTTGGACGGGCACATCCTGGACGGACACGGCCTGGACGGGCAGCGGCTGGACGACCACGGCGCGACCTCCGTACCGGTCCCCGCCACCGTCGGCGCCGGCACCACCTCCACCGCGGCGCGGATCATCCAGCCGCGCAGCGCCGAGGACTCCCGGCCGTCCGCCGCCCCCACGGGCCCCGTCCCGGCCCGGCTGGTCGTCGTCGTCGACGACTACGACGCCCTGCTCTCCCCCACCTCCCCGGTCGGCCGCCCGCTGGCCCGCGCGCTCGCCGCCGTCGCCCGGCGCGGCGGCCCGCTCGGCATCCACCTCGCCGTCGCCACCGGCCGCCCCGAGGAGAGCGCCGGCACCGAGGTCGACGAGGCCGCCCTGCTGCGGATCGCCCTGCGCACCGAGGACCCGGCCGACTCCGACCTGCTGATCCACCTCGGCGACGCGGCCGCCCTCCCCGAGGACACCCCCGGCCGCGGCTACCTGCGCCGCCCGGACGGCGGCGTCACCGCCTTCCAGACCGCCCGCATCAGCGGCCGCATCCCGCGCACCGCCACCCTGCGCCCCACCGTGGTCGCGATAGACCCCCTCCAGCTGGGCGCACCGCCCGCCCGCCGCCCGGTCCGCGAACTCGGCAACGGCCCCACCGACCTCGCCCTCCTCGCCAGCGCCCTCCAGCGCGCTGCCTCCCGCTAGGGTCCGCACGCGGGGCTTCGGCGCCACCTGCGCAGGAAGTCGACCGGACCGACTTCCTGTGCAGAGAACAAGAGGCGTTTCGCTCCGCTGTGGGAATGCGAGCACGGAGAACACGAAGCCCGCCTTCGAGATGATCTCGAAGGCGGGCCCCAGCACCGGAACCGTCGCGGTCAGGCGGTCAGACGCACTTGATGTCGCGGTTGGCCACGGCCATGCCGACGACCTTGCCGCCGTCCACGGTGAACTCGTACTTCCAGCCCTGCTGTCCCTCGACCGGCAGCTCGTACTTGCCGCTCTTGGCCAGCTGGAGGCCCTTGGCGCCGTACGCCTGCTGGAGGGCGTCCAGGGTGGAGCCGGCACCGATGCCCTCGGCGGTCCTGGCCTCGGCCGGGGCGACCAGTTCGCGCAGGCCGGTGGCGGCGAAGGAGACCCGGCCGGTGGCCAGGAAGGCCTTGTCCTTGGCCTCGCGGGCCACCCACATGTCCGCGATGGACTTGGTGGCGTCGGCCATCAGCTTGGCGGTGGCGGCCGAGTCCTTGGCCGCGGCGGCCGAACCGGCGGCGGCCGCGGCGGCATCCTTCGCGGAGGCCCCTGGCGGCAGCGTGCCCGCCGGGGCGGGGGCCTTGCCCTGGGCCGCGTCCGCCTGGGCATTGAGGTCCTTGTAGCGGGCCTCGGTGGCCGCCTCGGCGTCCATCCGGGTCTTGTCCGGTGCCGGGCCGCCCTTGTAGACGAAGTCGGTGCAGCCGTCGAGCAGCGAGACCGGCGCCGCCTCCAGCGCACCGGTGGCCAGCCCGGCGTCCTTCGCCGTCCCCGGCTTGAGGCCGCGGTAGCCGGCCGCCGAGAAGGCCTCCGGCGCCTTGGACGTCGGCGCCGCCGAGGCCGTGGCGGTGGAGTCGGCCTTCGCCGTGTCCTTCTTGTCGTCGTTGCCGCAGGCCGCCGCTCCGGCGACCAGCAGCACCACCGAGACGGCCGCGCCCACTGCGCGGATCGGTCCCCGGTTCTTCCCCATGTCGATTCCCCCAAAGTTCGTTCGGGAGCACCGTATCGAACGTGCGTCCACGATCCGTAACCGGTTTTCGGGGCGGTGGCGGGAACGCGGAAGGGCCCGCGGCCCCACACGCGGGCCCGTACGGACACCCCTCCAGCAGCCGTCAGTAACCGCCAGCATCCCGTGCGCAGCAGGGTGCGGAAGACGCCCAACGCGACCGAAAGGCAGGACAACTCGTAGTTGTACAG
>NZ_JBHZCN010000020.1:68160-100516 GCF_042755465.1 Kitasatospora sp. NPDC059160
CCCTGTTATATCCCACATATTTTTGATCGCTTGTACTTTTTGTATCGTGCCTCCACCTTCTTTATTTGTTTGGGGGGGGGCGGGCGGTACCGCGGCGGGCCCCGCGTCCTACCCCCCGCCCCCTTCCGTACAGCCGTCCTGCAGCCGTCTGTCAGCGCATCGAACCGGTGCGCAGCAGGGTGCGGATGACGCGCATCGCGACCGAGAGGCTGGACAGCTCGTAGTTGTCCGAACCCCTTATGTCGTCGAGGGTGGCCTTGGCGCGGTTGAGCAGGGTGGAGTTGAGGTCCGCCCAGGCGGTGTAGCGCTCCTCGGGGGTGGCGCCCTCGGGGCCGCAGGCCAGGATGTCGGCGGTCAGCGCCGCGTGCGCCGCGAAGAGGTCCTCGCGGATCGCGGCCCGGGCCATCGACGACCAGCGGTCGGTGCGGGGCAGGTCGATGATGCGGTCGAGCAGGTGCGAGATCTGCAGGCGGTCGCCCAGGTCGTAGTACAGCTCGGCGACCTCGGCGACGTCCTTGCCGGAGCGGTCCGCGACCTCGGTGATGTCCAGGGTCGGGAAGACCGAGGACAGCCCGGCGATCCGGGTGGCCAGCGCGTCCGGCACGCCCGCAGCGGCGAGCTCGCCCTGGATCTTCTCGAACCAGGTCAGGTCCTCGCCGCGGAGCGGCTTGGGCAGCGAGCCCCAGACCTGGTTGATCCGGTCGTGGAAGAACTCGATGGTGCCGGCGATGTCGAGCGGCTGGCGGCGGTTGTTGAGCATCCACCGGGTGGCGCGCTCGACCAGGCGCCGCGAGTGCAGCCGCATCTTGGTCTGGATCCGGGCCGGGACCTTGTTGTCCAGGCCCTCGATCTCGGCCCAGATCTCCTCCAGGCCGAAGACGGCCCGCGCGGCGGTGTGCGTCCGGGCGATCTCCTCGTAGGTCGCGCCGGTCTCCTCCTTCAGGCGGAAGGCGAAGGTGCAGCCACCGCGGTTGATCGTGTCGTTGACGATCAGCGTGGTGATGATCTCGCGGCGCAGCGCGTGGTTGTCGATCGCGTCGGCGAACTTCGCGCGCAGCGCGCTCGGGAAGTACTCGTGCAGCGCGGTGCGGAAGTACGGGTCGTCCGGCAGGTCGGTGGCGAGCAGCTCGTCGGCCAGGATGATCTTGGTGTAGGCGAGCAGCACCGACATCTCGGGCTGGGAGAGCCCGCGGCCGTTCTGCTGGCGCTCGCGGATCTGGCGCTCGACCGGCAGGAACTCCAGCCCGCGGTCGAGCCGGCCGGCCGCCTCGAAGCGGTTGATCATCCGGGCGTGGACGTTGACCATGCTGTGCGCCTGGGCGACGGCGTTGGCCAGCACGACGTTCTGCGCGTAGTTGTTGCGCAGCACCAGGTGGCCGACCTCGTCGGTCATCTCGGCGAGCAGGACGTTGCGCTGCTTGACCGTCATGTCGCCCTCGGCGACGACCTGGTTGAGCAGGATCTTGATGTTGACCTCGTGGTCCGAGGTGTCCACACCGGCCGAGTTGTCGATGGCGTCGGTGTTGATCCAGCCGCCGGCCGCCTCGGGGCCGCCGGTGGCCGCGTACTCGATGCGGCCGAGCTGGGTGCAGCCGAGGTTGCCGCCCTCGCCGATGACCCGGGCCCGGACCTGCTCGCCGTTGACCCGGATGGCGTCGTTGGCCTTGTCCCCGACCTCGGCGTTGGTCTCGGTGGAGGCCTTGACGTAGGTGCCGATGCCGCCGTTCCAGAACAGGTCGACCGGCGCCTGGAGGATGGCCTTCATCAGCTCGGCCGGGGTGAGGCGGGTCTCCTGGATGCCCAGCGCGGCCCGGACCTGCGCGCTGACCTGGATCGACTTGGCGCTGCGCGGGAACACGCCGCCGCCGGTCGAGATCAGCGACTTGTCGTAGTCGTCCCAGGAGCTGCGCGGCAGGTCGAACAGGCGGCGGCGCTCGGCGTACGAGACGGCCGCGTCCGGGTTCGGGTCCAGGAAGATGTGGCGGTGGTCGAAGGCCGCCATCAGCCGGATGTGCTCGCTGAGCAGCATGCCGTTGCCGAAGACGTCGCCGGACATGTCGCCGATGCCGACGACCGTGAAGTCCTCGGACTGGGTGTCGTGGCCCAGCTCGCGGAAGTTGCGCTTGACCGACTCCCAGGCGCCGCGGGCGGTGATGCCCATGCCCTTGTGGTCGTAGCCGGCCGAGCCGCCGGAGGCGAAGGCGTCGCCCAGCCAGAAGCCGTACGACTCCGCGACGCCGTTGGCGATGTCGGAGAAGGTCGCGGTGCCCTTGTCGGCGGCGACGACCAGGTAGGTGTCGTCCTCGTCGTGGCGGACCACGTCGGCCGGGTGGACGACCTCGCCGGCCACCAGGTTGTCGGTGATGTCGAGCAGCGCCGAGATGAAGGTCTTGTACGAGGAGACGCCCTCGGCCAGCCAGGCGTCGCGGTCCACCGACGGGTCCGGCAGCTGCTTGGCGACGAAGCCGCCCTTGGCGCCGACCGGGACGATGACGGTGTTCTTGACCATCTGGGCCTTGACCAGGCCGAGGATCTCGGTGCGGAAGTCCTCGCGCCGGTCGGACCAGCGCAGACCGCCGCGGGCGACCTTGCCGAAGCGCAGGTGCACGCCCTCGACCTGCGGCGAGTACACCCAGATCTCGAACGCCGGGCGCGGGGCCGGGAGGTCCGGGATGGCCTGCGGGTCGAACTTCATCGACACGTAGGAGTGCCACGCGCCGGAGCCGTCGTGCTGGAAGAAGTTGGTCCGCAGGGTGGCCTTGATGAGGTGCAGGAAGGAGCGCAGGATGCGGTCCTCGTCCAGCGACACGACCTCGTCGAGCGCGCCGGACAGCTCCTCCAGGATGCCCTCGGTCAGCTCCAGGGCGCCGGAGCGGTGGCTGGGGCTGAGCCGGGCCTCGAAGAGGTTGACCAGCAGGCGGGTGGTGTGGGTGTTGTTGCGGAGCGCGTCCTCCATGTAGTCCTGGGAGAACGTGGAGCCCGCCTGGCGCAGGTACTTGGCGTAGGCGCGCAGCACCATCGCCTGGCGCCAGTTCAGCCCGGCGGTGAGGACCAGCTCGTTGAAGCCGTCGTTCTCGGCCTTGCCGGTCCAGGTCGCGGCGAAGGTGTCCTGGAAGCGCTCGCGGGCCTCGTCGGTGAGCTCGGTGGCCTCGCGCAGCTTGAGGCCGAAGTCGTACACCCACGCGGTGGTGCCGTCGGAGCGGCGCAGCGCGTACGGGTGCTCGTCCAGGACCTCGACGCCCAGGCGCTGGAGCACGGGCAGGACCTCGCTGAGCGAGATCGGGCCGCCGACCCGGTAGATCTTGAAGCGGCGCTCGTCGTCGCCCGCGCCGACCGGCTGGTACAGGTTGAGGCGGAAGTCGCCCTCGCCGTGCAGCGCCTCGATCTGCTTGATGTCCGAGACGGCGGTGCGCGGCGGGAAGTCGGCGCGGTAGCCGTCGGGGAACGCGTTGGCGTACTTGTGGCCGAGCTCGGCGGCCTTCTCCTCGCCCAGCTCGGTGTGCAGCTGGTCGTGGAAGCCGTCCATCCAGAACCGGGCGGCCTCGGCCAGGCGGTTCTCGATCCGCTCGATGTCGGAGTCGGTGAGCCGGGGCAGCTCGGTGCCCGGGGCGACCCGGACGACGAAGTGCAGGCGGGTCAGCACCGACTCGGTGGCGTACACCGTGTAGTCGATGGTGGCGCCGTTCAGCTCTTCCTTGAGGATGTCGGTGAGCAGCAGCCGGATGCGCGTGGTGTAGCGGTCGCGCGGGAGGTAGATGAAGGCGGAGAAGTAGCGCCCGTACTCGTCCTGGCGCAGGAAGAGCCGCAGCTTACGGCGCTCCTGGAGGTAGAGCACGCTGGTGGCGATGGAGAGCAGCTCGGCGGCCGAGGTCTGGAAGATCTCGTCGCGCGGGAAGGTCTCCATGATCTGGAGCAGGTCGCGGCCGTCGTGGCTCTCGCTGGAGAAGCCGGAGCCGTCCAGCACCTCCTGGACCTTGCGGCGCACGACCGGGATGCGGGTGACCGACTCGGTGTAGGCGGCGGAGGAGAACAGGCCGAGGAAGCGGCGCTCGCCGGTGGGCTCGCCGGCGGCGTTGAACTTCTTCACGCCGACGTAGTCGAGGTAGGCCGGGCGGTGCACGGTGGAGCGGCTGTTGGCCTTGGTCAGGACGAGCAGCTTCTTCTCGTGGGCCTTGGCGCGGACCGGGGCGGAGAGCCGGCCGAAGGCCTCGGAGACCGAGTGGTGGCGGTCGTCGTGGCTGTGCGGGTCGGAGCGCAGGATGCCCAGGCCCGTCCCGGCGACGGCCTTGAGGACCTCCTCGCCCTCGTGCTCGACCAGGTCGTACTCGCGGTAGCCGAGGAAGGTGAAGTGGTCGTCGGCGAGCCAGCGCATCAGCTCCCAGGCCTCGCCGACCTCCTGCTCGGGCAGCTCGGCCGGGGGCTCCTCGGCCAGCTCGTCGGCCAGGCGCAGCGCGCTGTCGCGCATCTTGCCCCAGTCCTCGACGACCTCGCGGACGTCGCCGAGCACGCGGCGCAGGTTGGTCTCGATGGTGCGCAGGTCGTCGCGGTCGGTCTCGCGGTCGATCTCGATGTGCATCCACGACTCGACGGTCGCGTCGGCGGGCCACTCGGTGCCGGCGGCCTGGCTGCGGGAGCAGGCGTCGACGTCCAGGATCTCCAGCAGCTTGCCGGTGATGTCACGGCGGACGAGCAGCTGGGGGTGGACGACGAGGTGGATCGCGCGGTCCTGGCGGGAGAGCTCGTTGGTGACCGAGTCGACCAGGAAGGGCATGTCGTCGGTGACGACCTCGACCACGGTGTGGCCGCAGGACCAGCCGTTCTCCTCGACCGAGGGGGTGTGGACCCGCACCTCGGCGGTGCCCTGGGGGCGCTTGAGCCCCAGGCGGTAGTGGGAGGCGGCCGCGCCGTACACGTCGACCGGGTCGAGGTCGACCAGGTCCTCGGGCGCGGTGTGGAGGTAGTAGTGGTGCAGGTACGCGGTCAGAGCACCGTTGCTCAGACCCTCCCCCGGCGCCGCTCCCCCCACCTGGCTGTTCTCAGCGGCTGCGGCTGCCTTCTTGAGCAGTTCGGCCTTGGCTGCGTCCAGCTTGGTCTGCATGACTTCTTGGCTCCTGTCGCGCGCCGTTGCGTGACTCGGTGGTGTGTGGGTGTACACCGACGGGTCGCTCGCAATCCTGCCGCACCGTCCGACTGAAAGGGGCTCATGGCACGCATGAAACGCCCTCCCAGCGGGTAGGACGACACGTTCGTCCTGCAAGCCACCCGACGACGCCAGCCAGCCTAACCGGATCAATCGAAGGTGCACAGGGACAGGGAGGCGCAAACCCACAGGATGTCGGGTCCGTCCTGGACACCATGTCCAAACCGGAGCGTCGTGTTCGCTTTCAGCCCATATGCGGGTAACCGTGCCGGGTGGGCGGCACGAAGGTCTCCTTGATCGCCCGCGCCGAGGTCCAGCGCAGCAGGTTCTGCGCGGCGCCCGCCTTGTCGTTGGTCCCGGAGGCCCGGGAGCCGCCGAAGGGCTGCTGGCCGACCACGGCGCCGGTGGGCTTGTCGTTGATGTAGAAGTTCCCGGCGGTGAAGCGCAGCTCCTCCACGGCCTGGGCGATGGCGTACCGGTCCTGGGCGATCACCGCGCCGGTGAGGCCGTACGGGGCACCCGCGTCGACCCGGCGGAGCACGTCGTCCCAGCGGGAGTCCTCGTAGACGTGGACCGCCAGGATCGGCCCGAAGTACTCGGTGCGGAAGATCTCGCCCCGGTGGTCCGAGGAGACCAGCACGGTCGGCCGGACGAACCAGCCGATCGCGTCGTCGTACTGGCCGCCGGCCACCAGTTCGACGGTCGGGTCGGCCTTCGCCCGCTCGATCGCGGTGCGGTTCCGCTCGAAGGCGCGCTTGTCGATCAGGGCGCCCATGAAGTTCGACAGGTCGGTGACGTCGCCCAC
This sequence comes from Kitasatospora sp. NPDC059160, assembly GCF_042755465.1. Taxonomy (NCBI): domain Bacteria; kingdom Bacillati; phylum Actinomycetota; class Actinomycetes; order Kitasatosporales; family Streptomycetaceae; genus Kitasatospora; species Kitasatospora sp. NPDC059160. The sequence goes on from NZ_JBHZCN010000020.1 coordinate 74,106, forward strand.
CGTCAGGGCGTCCACCTCGGCCAGGAAGTCGTCCTTGATCGTGAGCCAGAGGCTGCGCGGCAGGTAGGCGCGGGAGAGCGCCGAGCACTTCTGGCCCTGGTACTCGAAGGCGCCGCGGACCATCGCGGTCCGCAGGATGTCCGGGTCGGCCGAGCGGTGGGCCAGCAGGAAGTCCTTGCCGCCGGTCTCGCCGACGATCCTCGGGTACGTGCGGTAGCCGCCGATGTTCGCGCCGATGCTCTGCCAGAGCGACTGGAAGGTGGCGGTCGAGCCGGTGAAGTGCAGCCCGGCGAACGCCGGGTCGGCGAGCACCACCGGGGAGACCTGGAGGCCGTCGCCGGTGACCAGGTTGATCACCCCGGGCGGCAGGCCGGCCGCCTCCAGCAGCCGCATCAGGTGGTACGCGGCCAGGGTCTGGGTCGGCGCGGGCTTCCAGACCACGGTGTTGCCCATCAGCGCGGGGGCGGTGGGCAGGTTCCCGGCGATCGCGGTGAAGTTGAACGGGGTGACCGCGTAGACGAAACCTTCCAGCGGGCGGTGGTCGACCCGGTTCCACACCCCCGGGGAGGAGACCGGCTGCTCCGCCAGGACCTGCCGGGCGAACCCGACGTTGAACCGCCAGAAGTCGATCAGCTCGCAGGCGGAGTCGATCTCGGCCTGCTGCACGGTCTTGGACTGGCCGAGCATGGTCGCCGCGTTGAGCGTGTCCCGCCACGGCCCGGCCAGCAGGTCGGCGGCCCGCAGGAAGACCGCGGCCCGGTCGTCGAAGGAGAGCGAGCGCCACTGCCGCCCGGCCGCCAGCGCCGCGTCCACCGCCGCCCGGGCGTCCTCCCGGGTGGCGTTGCCGAGCACGCCCAGCTTGGCGGCGTGGTGGTGCGGCTGGACGACCTCGATCCGCTCGCCGCCGCCGAACCGCTGCTCACCGCCGATGGTCATCGGCAGCGGGACCTGCTCGGCCGCCAGCTCGTCCAGCCGCCGGACCAGCCGGTCCCGCTCCGGGCTGCCGGGCGCGTACGTCCGCACCGGCTCGTTGACCGGGGTCGGCACCTCGGTGACTGCGTCGATGGGCATGGCGGCTCCGTCCTGGCGGCTGGGGTTCGACTCCAGCCTGACCAGGGCGGGACCGTTCCGCCCGTCCAGACACGCCAACGGCGGACGTGGCGCCCGCCACGTCCGCCGTCCCGGCGGGTCCGCTCGGCCCGTCGGCCCGACCGCCTCGGCTCAGCCGGTCAGCCGGCCCGCCAGCTCGACCGCCTCGGCCAGGCTGTCCACCACCGGGACGCCGACCGGCTCCAGCTTCTCCCGGGTGTGCGAGCCCCCGGTGTACAGCACCGCGCGGGCCCCCGCGTGCAGCGCCGCCAGGGCGTCGTCCGCGGCGTCGCCGATCAGCACCGTACGGGCCGGGTCGACCCGCTCGCCGAGCTCGGCCAGGTGCCTGGTCAGCTGCTGCGCCTTCTGGCCGCCGGAGGGGCCGCTGCGGCCGTCCACCCGCAGGAAGCTGCCGGTCAGGCCGAAGCCGTCGACCAGCGGGACGAGCTTCTCGTGCTCGTACATCGACAGCAGGGACTGGCTGTGCCCGGCCGCCTGCCAGCCCGCCAGCAGCTCGGGCACGCCCTCGGTCAGGCCGCAGGCCCGGCTGAGCTCGACGTAGCGGTCGTGGAAGGCGTCGTCCAGTCGCAGCCACTCCTCCGTGGAGGGCATCCGACCGAGCAGCCGCTCGTAGAACCGGGGGATCGGGATCTCGTACTGCTCGCGGTACTGCTGCAGGGTCATCGGCCCGACGCCGATGGTCGCGAACGCGGCGTTGCTCGCGCCGAGGACGGCGTCCATGTCGTGGAAGAGCGTGCCGTTCCAGTCCCAAACGATGTGAGTGCGCACGGGATCAAACGGTAACCCGAACGGCCGACACGCCGGTAGGAGCGGGGTCACCCCCGCAACGGTCGTACGCCGGGCGCTCCTACGCCGGGGCGGGCCTACGCCAGCAGGGCGGGGATCTCCTGGGTCGCGTACCAGAGCAGGTCGTGGTCCTCGGCGCCGTCCACGGTGAACTGGGCGTCCTGGTCGCCCGCGTCGGCCGCGGCCACCGCCGCCACCGCGGCGGCGACGTCCTCGACCACCTCGTCGTCGGCCACGTCCGCGTGCACCGAGGCGGCCTTCGCCAGCTTCACCGGGCTGGCCAGCACCACCCGGCCGAGCGAGGCCTGGTCCTGGTACTCGTCACCGGGGAACGGCCGCACCGCCGAGTCGGCCACGTCCAGCGCCACCACGACGCGCCGGCGCGGGGAGTCCGGGTCGGCCGCCAGCAGCCGCAGCGAGGACTGCGCGGCCCGGTTGAGCGCCGCGTACTCCAGCTCCTCCAGGTCGTCGCTGACGTACCACTCGCGCAGCGCGGGCGTCACGGCGTACGCCGCGGACTGGTCCAGGGCACCGCCCTCGTGCGCCGCCGCCAGGCCGGTCAGGGTGGTGGGCACGTACACGCGCATCGGTGGCACTCTCCGGTTTCCGCGAAGCTACTCCAGCGCCCCAAGAATAAGCTCAGCCGCGCCGGGCGTGATCACCTGAGCCCTCGCACCGGTGCCCGGGACTACCGCGCCGCCCCGAGCGCCTCCCGGGCGCTGCGCAGGCCGCTCTCCAGCACCGCGCCGCGGCGGGCCGGGTCCATCAGGTTCGGGCCCATCACCGCCAGGTCGGCCGGGGTCGGCGCGAGCAGCCGCACCCGGACGCCCTCGGCCCGCAGCAGCGCGGCCTCGCGCAGCAGCTGCCGGGTCACCGCGCGGCGGTAGCGGCTGACCAGCTGGGCCAGCACCCCGCGCGGGCGGTCCCGGGCCCGCCACTCGCGCAGGGCGGCCACCGTGCCGCCCTCGGAGCGCTCCGACCGCGGGCCGAGCCGCAGGGCCATCGGGGCGAGCACGTACACCTCGTCCAGGCCGCGGCCGAGCAGCAGGTCGGCGTTGGTGGCCGACCAGCAGCCGCCGTCGACGTAGGCCGAGCCGTCCAGGCGCACCGGCGCGAACCAGCCGGGGATCGCACAGGAGGCCATCACGGCCCCGGCCACCGGGACGTCGGGGGCGTCCGGGTCGCCGAAGACCACCCGGTGGCCGCTGCGGTAGTCCACCGCGGCCACCCGCAGCGGGGCCGCGGCGGCGCTGGGCGGGACGGCGTCCGCGGCCTCGGCCTCCACCATCGCTCCCGCCTCTCCCGTCGCGCCCACCGGGAGCGGCCAGCCGCCCGGGCCGAGCAGCCCGCGCACCAGCTCGCCGACCGGGGCCAGCGAGCCGCGGCCGTGCGGCGCCACCGCCGAGACCATGGTCAGCAGCGGGTACTCGCGCGGGTGCCGGACGGCGTCCCGCAGCAGGCCGGGCGAGCCGATCCCGGCCCGCGGCCGGGGCGGCAGCGCACCGCCCACCGCGGTGTCGTAGTCGAAGGCCACCCCGGCCAACGGGCCCTCGGTGATCGGCAGGCCGCGCTGGTGGTCGCGCAGCTGCTCGGGGCGCACGCCCCCGGCCAGCATCGCGGCCAGGATGGCGCCGGCCGAGGTGCCGAGCAGTACGTCCGCCTCGCCCGGCCGGTGCCCGACGGCCTCCTCGACGGCGCAGAGCGCGCCGACCGTCCAGGCCGCGCCGAGCATCCCGCCGCCGCCCAGCACCAGGCCGCGCCGGGGGGTGCCCCCGGCGTCGGCGGGCGTGTCCGGCCCCGTCACCGCCCTTGTGGTCGTCCCGGCTGTCGTCATCCCGGCCGCCCGTCGTCGTCGGGTTCGGGTCAGGCTCCGATGGTGCGCGCGGACGCGCGGGCGGCGCAACGGGAGCCCGCCGCGGGACCACCCGGTCCGCCGTACCCGGGCGTCCCCTTTCGGGCCGTACGGTCCGTCCCCGCACGTCAACCGGGTGCCGCCGGCACGGCCGCCGGGCCCGTCGCCGCACTGGTCGACTCACCCGGATAGGTGAACTTCGCGCCGACCCGAGGGGCGGCCGCAAACCCGTTGCCGCCCGGTGATCACCACCGCCAGCCTGGACCCGTCCGTACCCGCACCACCCTTGTTCGGAGCCACCGTGACCGTCAGCCCCCGCACCTGCCCGAGCGCCCGGCCCACCGCCGCGCCGACCGCCCACCGGCGCGTCCGCCCGACCGAGCACCCGACCGCCCGACCGCACCACCGGGCCCGTACGCCCGACGGCGGCTGCGACCCGACCGGGCGCCGCCCCCGCCACCCGCGCGCCGCCTGCGCCACCCCCGGATCCGCACCCGGCCCCGCCCGGCACGACGCCGGGGCGCTCGCCGCCCGCTTCGCCCACCAGCTGGTCGAGGTGCTCACCGGCGCCCGGCCCTCGGGCCAGCTGATGCGGCACACCAGCCTGGACGGCTACGGGCAGCTCGCCTCACTCGTCCGGGCCGGTGCGCTGCGCCGCGGCGGCCCGGCCGACCGGCCCCGGCTCGGCCCGGTGCACGACCGGTCGCCCTCCCCGGACGCCGTCGAGGCCTGCGTCCGGGTCGACCTCGGCCGGCGGCACCACATGGTGGCCTTCCGGCTGGAGCAGCGCGGCCCGGCCGGCCAGTGGCAGTGCACCGCCGTGGAGGCCCGGTGACGACCACGACCCGGAACACGCCCCGAGGGATGCCCCAGGGGACGGCGCAGGGCGCCGCCCCGGTACGGGAGCGGCGCCCTGCGCGGCGTCCTGCGGCCCGCGGCTCAGGCCTTGCGGCGGCGGCCCTTGGCGGACTTGGCGGCCTTGCGGCGCTCGGCGCGGGTCAGCCCGTCGCCCTCGTCCTCCGGCAGGCCGTCCTCGAAGTCGCCCTCGATGACACCGCCGCCGACCTCGTCCGAGGGGGCCGTGTAGTGCAGCCGCTGCGGCTTCGGGGCCTCCAGGCCCTTGGCCTTGATCTCCGGGCGGGCGGCGTCCTTCTCCAGCTTGTCGAGCAGCACCTCGGCGTCCGCCACCGGCACCTCCTCGACCTGCTGCTCGACCTGGACCTCCAGGTTGAACAGGTAGGCGACGGACTCCTCCTTGATGCCCTCCATCATCGCGGTGAACATGTCGAAGCCCTCGCGCTGGTACTCGACCAGCGGGTCGCGCTGCGCCATGGCCCGCAGGCCGATGCCCTCCTGGAGGTAGTCCATCTCGTAGAGGTGCTCGCGCCAGCGGCGGTCCAGCACCGACAGCACGACGCGGCGCTCCAGCTCGCGCAGGATCTCCTCGCCGAGCTGGTCCTCGCGGGCGCCGTACTGCGCCTGGACGTCCTCCTGGACGACCTTGATCAGGAAGTCCGGGGTCAGGCCGGCCGGACCGCCGACCTCCTCCTCCAGCTCCGCGAGGTCCAGGGTGATCGGGTAGAGCTGCTTGAACGCGGTCCAGAGCTTGTCGAGGTCCCAGTCGTCCTCGAAGCCCTCGCCGGTGGCCGCCTTGACGTAGGCCTCGACGGTGTCGTCCATGAAGTGGCCGACCTGCTCCTGGAGGTCCTCGCCCTCCAGGACGCGGCGGCGCTCGCCGTAGATGACCTCGCGCTGGCGGTTGAGCACCTCGTCGTACTTGAGGACGTTCTTGCGGATCTCGAAGTTCTGCTGCTCGACCTGGGTCTGCGCGGAGGCGATCGCGCGGGTGACCATCTTGGACTCGATCGGCACGTCCTCGGGCACGTTGGCCATCGAGAGCACGCGCTCGACCATGCCGGCCTTGAACAGGCGCATCAGGTCGTCGCCCAGCGACAGGTAGAAGCGGGACTCGCCCGGGTCGCCCTGACGGCCGGAGCGGCCGCGCAGCTGGTTGTCGATCCGGCGGGACTCGTGCCGCTCGGTGCCGAGGACGTAGAGGCCGCCGGCCTCCTTGACCTCCTCCTGCTCGGCCTTGACCGAGGCCTTGGCCTTCTCCAGCGCGGCCGGGAACTCGGCCTCGTACTCCTCCGGGTTGTCGCCCGCGGAGAGCCCGCGCTGGGCCAGCTCGGCCGCCGCCAGGTGGTCCGGGTTGCCGCCGAGCATGATGTCGGTGCCACGGCCGGCCATGTTGGTGGCGACGGTGACGGCGCCCTTGCGGCCGGCCTGGGCGACGATCTGCGCCTCGCGCTCGTGGTGCTTGGCGTTCAGCACCTCGTGCGGGATCCCGCGCTTGCGCAGCTCCTGCGACAGGTACTCGGACTTCTCGACCGACACGGTGCCGACCAGCACCGGCTGGCCCTTCTCGTGCTTCTCCGCGATGTCCTCGACCACGGCGGCGAACTTGGCCGGCTCCGACTTGTAGATCAGGTCGGGCTGGTCGATGCGCAGCGGCGTCTTGTTGGTCGGGATCGGCACCACGCCGAGCTTGTAGATCTGGTGGAACTCGGCGGCCTCGGTGGTGCCGGTACCGGTCATGCCGGAGAGCTTGTCGTACAGGCGGAAGAAGTTCTGCAGGGTGATGGTGGCCAGGGTCTGGTTCTCGTTCTGGACCTCCACCCCCTCCTTGGCCTCGATCGCCTGGTGCATGCCCTCGTTGTAGCGGCGCCCGGCCAGGATGCGGCCGGTGTGCTCGTCGACGATCATGACTTCGCCGTTCATGACGACGTAGTCCTTGTCCTTCTTGTACAGCTCCTTGGCCTTGATGGCGTTGTTCAGGAAGCCGACCAGAGGGGTGTTCACCGACTCGTAGAGGTTGTCGATGCCCAGGTAGTCCTCGACCCGGGTGACGCCCTCCTCCAGGACGCCGACGGTGCGCTTCTTCTCGTCGACCTCGTAGTCGCGGTCGATCTTGAGGCGCAGCACCAGCTTGGCGAAGTCGGCGTACCACTTGGTCGCCTGGTCCGCCGGGCCGGAGATGATCAGCGGGGTGCGGGCCTCGTCGATGAGGATCGAGTCGACCTCGTCGACCACCGCGAAGTTGTGGCCGCGCTGGACGAGTTCGTCCTTCGACCAGGCCATGTTGTCGCGCAGGTAGTCGAAGCCGAACTCGTTGTTCGTGCCGTACGTGATGTCCATCGCGTACTGGCGCTTGCGCTCGGCGGGCGTCATGTTCGCCAGGATCACGCCGACCTCGAGGCCGAGGAAGCGGTGCACCCGGCCCATCCACTCCGAGTCGCGCTCGGCGAGGTAGTCGTTGACGGTGATCAGGTGAACGCCCTTGCCCGTCAGCGCGTTCAGGTACGTGGGCAGGGTGCCGACGAGGGTCTTGCCCTCACCGGTGCGCATCTCGGCGACGTAGCCGAGGTGCAGCGCCGCGCCGCCCATGATCTGGACGTCGTAGTGCCGCTGGCCGAGGACGCGCTTGGCCGCCTCGCGGACGGTGGCGAACGCCTCGGGGAGGATGTCGTCCAGCGTCTCGCCGTCGACGATCCGCTGCTTGTACTCGTCGGTCAGCGCGCGCAGCTCGGCGTCGGTGAGGTTGACGAAGTCCTCTTCGATGGAGTTGACCTGGGCAGCAATCCGCTGCAGCTTGCGAAGGATCTTGCCTTCGCCGGCGCGCAGGATCTTGTCGAAGACGGACACTTGAGCGGGCTCCTTGCCTGTATTGGCACTGGACGACTGCACGGGGGGTCCACCCCACCGCACGGGCCATCGTATGCGAGGAGTCCAATGCGCCGGGAGGTGCGTCAGCACGGTATTCCCGTGTCACCCGCCCGTGCACATGGACCGATAGCACCGTCCACCGGGACAAAAGGGTCGACGGGCCGGGGAGTTGGCCCGGAATTCGGATGCCCGCATTCCTCCTGCGGAGAAATAATCCGCCCATGGAACAGCCCCGGAACGAACTCGTCACCCTCACCACCGACCGCCTGGTCCTGCGGGCCCCGCAGGAGTCCGACATCGACGCGATCTTCGCGGCCTGCCAGGACGCCGAGATCCAGCGCTGGACGGTCGTCCCGGTGCCCTACCGCCGCAAGGACGCCGAGTTCTTCGTCCACACACTGGCACCCGAGGGCGTGGCCAAGGACTCCGAGTTCATCTGGTGCGTGGTCGAGCGCGGGACGGGCCGGCTGGTCGGCGCCCAGGCGGTCACCCGCAAGGCGGACGACCCGGCCGCCGCCTCGGTCGGCTGGTGGACGGTGCAGGAGCAGCGCGGTCGCGGCTACACCGTCGAGGCCGCCCGCGCGGTCGCCCGCTGGGCGCTGACCGACCTCGGGCTGCGCCGCCTCCAGTGGCTCGCCTACGTCGGCAACGACGGCTCGCGCGCGGTCGCCGAGCGGGTCGGCTACCGCTACGAGGGCACCCTGCGCTCGTACGCCGACCAGCGCGGCGTCTTCCGGGACGCCTGGGTCGCCTCGCTGCTCCCCGCCGACCTGGACCGACGGACCGGGCCCGACCAGGACTGACCGCAGGATCGGGCCACGGGACCGGCGCCCGACCAGGACTGACCCGGCCCGCTGTCGGTACCCCCGGCTACGCTCCCCGGCATGACCGCTGCCGCCGGGCCCGCGCCCGTCACCGTCCTGGGCGCCGACGACGCCCGCCGGATCGCCCTGCGCGCCCAGGGCCTGCTGGGCGCGCCCGACCGCCGGGCCGGCGCGCGCGGGGTGCTGCGGCACCTGGGCGCCGTCCAGCTGGACACCATCTCGGTGCTGGCCCGCTCGCACGAACTGGTGCCCTACGCCCGGCTGGGCGCGGTCGGCCGCCCGGCGGTCGAGGCGGCCTACTGGGGCGCGGGCACCACCTTCGAGTACTGGTCGCACGCGGCCTGCGTCCTGCCGGTCGAGGAGTGGCCGCTGTTCGCCTTCCGGCGCCGCCGCTACCGCGAGCGCGGCAGCCTCTGGAGCCACCAGGTCGCGCCCGGGACGTACCGGGCGGTGCTCGACAAGCTGCGCGCCGAGGGGCCGTTGACCGCCACCGAGCTGGGCGGGGCCAAGCGGACGGCCGAGTGGTGGGACTGGTCCGACACCAAGATCGCGGTGGAGCGGGCGCTCGCCTTCGGCGACGTGGTCTGCACCGACCGCCGGAGCTGGAAGCGGGTCTACGCGCTGGCCGAACAGGCCGTCCCCGACGCCCTGTTCGGCCAGGACCGGTCCGACGAGGAGTGCCTGCGCACCCTGGTGGCCCAGGCCGGGTCCGCGCTCGGCGTGGCCACCCGGGCCGACCTCCAGGACTACCACCGGCTGCGCGCCGAGGACTTGGACCGGGTGCTCGCGGACACCGGGCTGGTCCCGGTCGAGGTGGCGGGCTGGGGCCCGGACGGCGGCCGGGCCGCCGCCTGGGCCGACCCGGCCGCGCTGGCCACCGCACCGCGCGGGCGCCACCGCACCACGCTGCTCTCGCCGTTCGACTCGCTGATCTGGGACCGCGCCCGCACCGAGCGGATCTTCGGCATGACCCACCGGCTGGAGGCCTACACCCCCAAGCACAAGCGGGTGCACGGCTACTTCGCGATGCCGCTGCTCACCGGCGGCCGGCTGGTCGGCCGGGTCGACCCGGCCCGGGAGGGCCGCACGCTGGTCGCCCGGCAGGTCTCGCTGACGGACGACCGGGGCGGCGCCCGCCAGGTCGAGGCGCTCGCCACCGCCCTGCGCGAGGCGGCCGCCTGGGTCGGCTGCGACGGGGTGCGGGTCGAGGCGCTGCACGACGAACGGCTGCGCCCGGCCCTGGAGAAGCTGCTCGCCCGGTAGCCAGGCGGCGGGCGCCGGTCACCCTATTTCGAGGATCTTCTCCCGCATCGCGTACACCACGGCCTCCATCCTGGAATGCAGTTGGAGCTTCTCCAGGATGTTGCGGACGTGGTTCTTCACCGTGTTCTCGCTGATGAAGAGCTCCTTGGCGATCTCCCGGTTGTTCATCCCGGTCGCCACCAGCTTGAGCACCTCCAGCTCCCGGTCGGTGAGCCGGGGCGCCGGGACGAGGTCCCGGTCGTCGGAGCGCCGCTGGATCATCGACTTGAACTCGGTGAGCAGCTTGGAGGCCATCGACGGGCTGATCTGCGACTGCCCGTCGGCGACCGCCCGGATCGCGGTGGCGACCTCGTCGGTGGAGATCTCCTTGAGCAGGTAGCCGGTGGCCCCCGCCTTGATCGCCTCGTAGAGGTCGGCCTCCTCGTCGCTTATGGTCAGCATGATGATCTTGGTGCTGGGCGCCACGTCCTTGATCGCCGTGCAGGCCTCGATCCCGCTGCGGCGCGGCATCCGGACGTCCATCAGGATGATGTCGGGCAGCAGGTCGGCGGCCTTGAGCACGGCTTCGGCACCGTCCCCGGCCTCGCCGACGACCTTGATGTCCGGCTCCTCCGCCAGCACGATCTCCAGCCCGCGGCGGAACAACGCGTGGTCGTCCACCACCAGGACGCGGATCGGCTCACCCCGGCGCGGCGCGTACGCGGGTTCCTCCTCCGGCCCCGGCGGCAATCCGGTGACCGGTCCCCCAGCGGGCCCCAGCCCGAAGTGATCCCCCATCCGCTCCTCCCCCTTCGCGGGTCGACGTGCGCCCAATCATTCCACGCCCCGCCACCGCCGCGGTCACCCTCCGGCGCCGATTGCCCCGCATCGGGTGACCCCTGGACACAACGGACCCGAGCCCCGTTCGAGCCCGTCCCACCGGCCGGTGCCCGGAACGCGTGGAACGCCCCGGAACGCCGGTGACCCCGGCGGTCGCTGCCGCCGGGGTCACCCCTCCGTGTTCAGCTGCCGGGACGGTCAGTCCTCGTCGACGGACCGACCGATCGCACCGCCGGCGCCGCTGGCCACGCCGGCCGCCATGTCCGGCTGCACGTGGATGACGCCGTAGTGGTAGCCGTGCCGGCGGTAGACGACGCTCGGCAGGCCGCTGTCCTTCTCCACGAACAGGTAGAAGTCGTGGCCGACCAGCTCCATCTCGTAGAGCGCCTGGTCCAGCGCCATGGGGGCGGCCGAGTGGGTCTTCTCCCGGACCACCAGCGGGCCTTCGCCCTCCACTTCCAGGGATCCCATCATGGTCTTGCGGACGGCCCCGTTGGTCTCGCCCTCGTGCGCCGTGGTCTCGGGCAGCGCGGCCAGGGCCGCGGTCGCCTCGGCGACGCTGATGGGGGTGCGGCCGTTCGCGCCGCCCTTGTGCACCCGGCGCCGGTCCGCGGACTTGCGCAGCTGCGCGTCGAGCTTCGCCGAAGCCAGGTCGAGCGCCGCGTACGGGTCGCCGGCGGCGGCTTCGGCCCGGATCACCGGGCCCCGGGTACGGAGAGTGATCTCCACACGGTCGGACCGGTCGGCCTGCCGCGGGTTGTGCTCCTTGGACACCTCGACGTCGAGGCTGATCACCTTGCCGTCGAACTTCTGGACCTTCTCCAGCTTCTCGGCCACGTGCTCGCGGAACCTCTTGGGCACCTCGGTCTTGCGGCCCTTGACGACGATGTCCACGCAGAACTCCGATCCCTCGTGCTGACGCCGATCCGGGTGCTACCGGACCGGACTGAGCTCCAGCTGGACCAGCCCATCCACTGCCGGCCCCCCGCTCCGCCGCCAGCGGCGGAAACGACTGGCCCTCATCCCACTTCCTCCCCATCAGGGACGGTTGAAACCCCCTGGAGCCTTATCGAACACCTCACGCGGGGTTTTCGCCTCCCCGGGCGGGAAGGGGGGTATGACCCGATACTTCGGGCGGTGCTGGGAGTGGGCGGTCAAACCGTTGCACCCTGTCTACCCTCCTGCGAGTGAAGTATGGGTAAATACCTGGACAACGCCCCCCATACGGCGGATCCTTTGCTGACTCTCCGTGCCGAAGCCGCCAGGAGCAGCCGTGCCGCCGACCCCCTCGCCCGCCCGTCCGCCGTCCGCACGGACACCGTTCGGCCACGCACTGGCCGGGCTGCTGGACGTCCTGCTCCCCGCCGACTGCGCGGGCTGCGGCGCCGAGCGCACCCAGCTCTGCCCGGCCTGCCGGCACGCGCTGACCGCCACCCGGCCCGGCCCCACCCTGCTGCCCTGGGCGCACGCGGCCGCGCCGTACGCCGACCCGGTACGGCAACTGCTGCTCGCCCACAAGGAACGCGGCGCGCTGCGCCTGGCCGGGCCGCTCGGCGAGGCGCTCGGACGGGCGGTGCGCTCCGCCCTGGGGGCGCGCGCCGGGGCCGCGCCGCTGCTGCTGGTCCCGATGCCCTCGGCCCGCGCCGCCGTGCGCGCCCGGGGGCACGACCCGACGCTGCGGCTGGCCGGGGCCGCCGCCCGCTCGCTGCGCCGGGCCGGCCTGGACGCCCGGGCCGCGCCGCTGCTGCGGCACGCCCGTCCGGTCGCCGACCAGGCCGGGCTGAACGCCGCCGAGCGGCGGCGCAACCTGCACGGCGCGCTCACCGTCCTGCCGCGCGCCCGTCGGGGCCTGGCCGGCCGTCAGCCGGTGCTGGTGGACGACCTGGTGACCACCGGGGCGAGCCTGGCCGAGGCCGCCAGGGCCCTGGCCGACGCCGGACTGCCGGCCCGCGCCGCCGCCACCGTCGCGGCCACCGCGGTGCACCCGCCGGGTCAGTACACCTAGAGCCGGTCAGCCCGGGTAGAAGTACGAGCGGGCCTTGTCCACCAACTGGGCTTCCCGCCACTGGTTGTTGACCAGCCGGTAGACGGTGCCCGCGGCCACCGCGAGCACCGGCGAGGGCTGGGCCAGGATGTAGCCGCGGGACTCCGCCGTCGAGATCGACTGCGGGGAGGACGGCAGGCCGTTGCCGGTCTGCAGCTGACCGTCCGTGCTCTGCGAGCCGTCGGTGCTGATGTAGTACAGCTGCTGGGGGCGGTCCTGCTCCTTGCCGAGCACCAGCAACTGGTCGGTCTCCGACCAGGACACCGAGGCGACGTCGACGAGCGAGGGGGCCGCCGGGCGGACGCCGGTGATCCGCACGGTCGGCGCCTGCGGCGTGCCGCCGTGCTCCACCCGCCCGAACATCAGTGAACTCCCGTTCACCCCGGGGGACTTGACCACCAGGGCGATCCGGGCGCCGTCCGAGGAGAGCTTCAACGCCTGCACCGTCTGCCCGGTCAGCCCGTCCACCGGCGCGGTGTACGTCTTGCCGCCGCGCACCATGACCACCCGCGGGTTCTGCGGGTTGCGGTCCACCACCCAGAGGTCGCCGCGGCCGTCCCAGCTGGGCGAGGCGAGGCCGTCGTCCTTGGCGCCGGCCTTCGCCGGGGAGCTGAGCACCGGTTCGGGCATCGTCGCCGTGCCGGCCTGCAGCGGCACCGCGTAGAGCTGGTGGCCGTCGTCCGAGAGCGCGGCGGCCTGGGCGCCGTCCCGGCTGACCGCGACGGCGCCCAGGACGGGCGCTCCGCTCGCGTGCGGCTTGCCGAGCACCCCGGGCACCGGGTCGCCGGTGTGCCCGTCGTCGGCCGCCATCAGGGCGCCGTTGTCGGCGCGCTGGTAGTACTGCTGCACGGGCAGTCGCCCGGCCAGCGCGCCGGGGCCGACGGCCGGGTCGTCGGTGCGACTGGCCGTGCAGGAGCCCCGCTGACCGCGCAGTTCCAGCCGTTCGACCTGGCCCTTGCCCTGGTCGGCGAAGGTGTAGAAGAGCTGGGCCGCCATCCGCCGGCAGGCCAGCGGGTCGGCCAGGTCGGCCCCGCCGACCTGCACGTGGGCGATCCGGCTGTCGTCGATGCTCACCTTGTCGACCGTGGTGCCGGTCGGGAAGGCCGTCCGGACCACCGGCGAGAGCCAGGTCGACGGCCCGGAGACCAGCGCCTTGGCGGCCGAGGTCAGCGGGTCGATCCGGCGGCGCAGGTAGATCGGGTCGGCTATCAGCACCTCCTGGCCGCCGTTGGCGGGGGCCGGCACCGACGGGTCGGGGGTGCTGTAGAAGAAGCGCTCGACCTGCCGGAAGCTGTTCCGGAAGTTGGTCTCGTTCATGATCACGCCGGGCGGCAGCGAATCGATCCGCCAGTCGCCGTCGTGCTCGCGCACGAAGGTGAAGTCGAAGACGTTGTTGTTCTGCCCCGCCACCAGCAGGTAGGAGTGCTTGTCGTCGACCTTGGCCACCAGCTGCCCGGAGACCGTCGACGAGTACTTGGTGTCGGCGTCGGCGACCTGGTCCAGCGGGATCTTCGTGGCGGAGAGCACCTGGATGCCCGCATCCGGGTTCCAGCTCGCCGCGGCGCGCTCGGTGAGGTACTTGCGCGCGGTCTCGTACCCCTCGTCGGCGGTCACCGCGTCCAGGAACCCGGTCAGCAGCTCGCGCGGCTTGGCGCCCTTGCCGGGCGCCACCGGGAAGACCCTGGCCTGCAGGTTCTTGTCGGCCGAGCCCTGGGACAGCTCCACCTTGGTGATGCCGCCGGAGTCCGGCATGGCCGCGCAGCCGCTCGCCACCAGGGTGACGAGCACCGCGCCGGCCACCGCCACGAGCAGCGGCGCGGGGCCGGTCCTCGCACTCCCGCCCACGGACCGACGCCCGCCCACGGACCGACGCCCGCCCACGGACCGACGCCGGGGCAGGCCCCTAGTCGTGTTGCTCGTCCTTCGCACGCTGCGACCCCTCCAGGTCCGTCCCACCCGTCACGTCCGGCTCCGCCGTACGCTGCGCCACCGACGGCCGTCCGGGCGTCGGGTCCACCATGACCTGGGCGCCGATGACGCCGTAACCGGCCCCCGCCGTCCGCACGTCCGAGGGGTCCGCGCGCGGCCCCTCGGGCAGCCGGCTCCGGCCCAGTCCGGGGCCGATGTTCAGCACTCCGCCGAGGCCGCTGCCCAGCCCGTTGCCGGGCCCCTCCGGCGCCTCGGCCTGCTCCTCGGCGGCGGTCATCGCCGTGGCGCCCGCCGGGGCGATCGCCCGCCGGTACGGCGTGCCGTACGCGCCCAGGCCCCGGTTGTTGCGGGAGTCCTCCGGCTCCAGCCGGAACGGCGCCCGGTTGATCTCGCCGCCGCGGGTGCGCGGCAGGGTCAGCCGGAAGTGCGAGCCGCCACCGGGCTCGCCCCAGGCCTGGAGCCAGCCGCCGTGCAGGTGGGCGTCCTCGACCGCGATGGACAGGCCCAGCCCGGTGCCGCCGGTGGTGCGCACCCGGGACGGGTCCGCCCGCCAGAAGCGGTGGAACACCCGGGAGGCCTCGCCCGGCTTGAGTCCGATGCCGTAGTCGCGCACGCCGACCGCGACGGCGCCGTCGGCCGAGCCGAGGCGCACGACCACGTCGCGGCCCTCGCCGTGCTCCAGCGCGTTGACCACCAGGTTGCGCAGGATGCGCTCGATCCGGCGGGAGTCCACCTCGGCGAGCACCGGCTCGCCGTCACCGCGGATCACCACGGCGCTGCCCTTGGCCTCGGCCAGCGGTTCGGCGGCCTCGACCACCCGGCCGACGATCTCCCGCAGGTCGACCGGCTCGGCGTCCAGGATCGCGGCGCCGGCGTCGAAGCGGCTGATCTCCAGCAGGTCGGCGAGCAGCGACTCGAAGCGGTCCAGCTGGCCCTGGAGCAGCTCCGCCGAGCGGGCCGCCATCGGGTCCAGGTCCTCGCGGCTGTCGTAGATCAGGTCGGCGGCCATCCGGACCGTGGTCAGCGGGGTGCGCAGCTCGTGCGAGACGTCCGAGACGAAGCGCCGCTGCACCCGGGAGAGCTCCTCCAGCTGGCGGATCTGCGCCTGGAGGGCGTTGGCCATCCGGTTGAACGACTCCCCGAGGCGGGCGATGTCGTCCGTCCCGGTCACCTTCATCCGCTCTTCCAGGTGTCCGTCGGCGAGCCGCTCGGAGATGCCCGCGGCCATCCGGACCGGGGTGACCACCTGGCGCACCACGACCCAGGCGATGCCGCCCATCAGGATCACCACGAACACGCCGGCGGTCGCCAGGGTGCCGGTGATCAGGTTGAGGGTGTCGGTCTCCTGGCCGAAGGAGAACACGTAGAACAGCTGGTAGCTGGTGTCGGCCGGGCCGACGAACTGCATGCCGAGGGCCAGTCCGGGCTCGCTCTTGCCGCCGCCCTCGGGCGAGCGGTGGATCCGGGTCGGCTGGTCGAACATCTGGCCGGGCTCTTCGAAGAGCTTGGCGCGCAGGCTGTCCGGGATGCTGCTGGGCTGGATGTCGCCCGAGTAGCGCGGCGCGAAGCCGGCGCTGTCCGGCACGACCGTCCCGGTGCCGGGGGCCATCGCGATCACCGAGTAGACCGTCTGCCCGCTCGCGGCGAGGTCGTTGACCTGGCGCAGCAGCCAGGTGCCGGTCTCCGCGGTGCTCGGGTCGACGGCGCCGCGCAGCGCCTGGTCCCGGGCCTCGTCGATCTTCTTCTGCTCGACCTGGAAGCCGATCCGGGCCTGCGCCCGGGCCGCGTCGATCTTGGTGTCGAGCAGGCCGGTGCGCACCTGCGCCACCACGACCACGCCCAGCACCAGGACCACCGCGATGGAGGCCAGCAGGGACACCGCGACCACGCGCAACTGGATCGACCGGCGGTACAGCGTGGTGACCCGGCGTGCCGGGCGCCTGAGCTGACGCTTCATCAGACCGAACACTCCGGACGGGCCGCGACGGCGGCGGGTGGTCGAACTCAGCACGTCCCCGCGCACGGCCCCCGCCCCGTCGGTCGCGGAACCCGACGGGGTGTCGTCAGCCCGGTCCGTCACGTCAGCTGGGTCCGGCCTTGTAGCCGACGCCGCGGACGGTCACCACGATCTCGGGGCGCTCCGGGTCCTTCTCGATCTTGGAACGGAGGCGCTGCACGTGGACGTTGACCAGGCGGGTGTCCGCCGCGTGGCGGTAGCCCCACACCTGCTCCAGCAGCACCTCGCGGGTGAACACCTGCCAGGGCTTGCGGGCCAGCGCGACCAGCAGGTCGAACTCCAGCGGGGTCAGCGGGATGCTGCGCCCGTCCCGCTTCACCGAGTGGCCGGCCACGTCGATCACCAGGTCGCCGATGGTCAGCTGCTCGGGCGTCGGCTCCTCGGCACGGCGCAGCCGCGCGCGCACCCGGGCCACCAGTTCCTTGGGCTTGAACGGCTTGGTGACGTAGTCGTCGGCGCCGGACTCCAGGCCCACCACGACGTCGACCGTGTCGGTCTTCGCGGTCAGCATGACGATCGGGACGCCGGACTCGGCCCGGATCTGCCGGCACACGTCGATGCCGTCCCGGCCGGGCAGCATCAGGTCGAGCAGGACCAGATCGGGCTTGCTCTCCCGGAACGCGGCTAGCGCCTTGTCCCCATCCGCGACGAAAAACGGCTCAAAACCCTCACCACGCAACACGATGCCGAGCATCTCGGCCAGTGCGGAGTCGTCATCAACGACGAGGACGCGTCCCTTCATGGGTCCATCTTCTCATTACCGGATTGTGACCTGCCGCACAGCAGTGCCATTGCTCCACAACGGCCAACTCCACCGCCGTCGAATTCCGGCCATACCGGGCGAATAGCCCTCCTCGGAGCGCCTCCGAACTGACCGGAACCCGCCGTCCGACCCCCCGGCGGCCCTCGTTGTCGATCAGCAACCGGATACCCCTGGGGCGTCTCCGGGCCCCATGGCACGATGGGCGCTGCGCGCGGGCGAAAGATCCGCCCGGAGCCGCGCCCAGGACGCCCCTCCGAGGAGCAGTGATGACCGACACTCCGGGCTGGGCCTCGCCCAGCTCGTCCGAGCCACCCCGCGACGGCACCCGGCCCCCGGCCGACGCGCCCGCCGCCGTGCCCGGACCGTCGGCACCCCCTCAGGCCGCACCCGCCTGGGGCGCCCAGTACGGACAGCCGAACCGCGGCACCCAGCCCCCCGGCCAGGGCCCGTACGGCTGGGAGAGCGCGCGCAGCCCCCGGCCCGGCGTCATCCCGCTGCGCCCGCTCAGCATCGGCGAACTGCTCGACGGCGCCGTCACCACCGTCCGCCGGAACTGGCGCACCGCGCTCACCCTCTCGCTCGGCATCGCCGTCGTCGACCAGGCCGGCGCCTTCGTCGCCAAGCTGCTGGTCAATGGCCGTACCGGCGCCTCCACCCAGCTGCTCACCCTGCTCGCCACCATGCCGCTGTCGCTGCTGCTCGACGCGCTGGCCGTCGCCCTGCTCACCATCGTGGTCAGCCGCGCCGTCCTCGGCCGACCGGTGACCGCCGGCGACGCCTGGCGCGACGCCCGCCCCCGGCTGCTGCAACTGCTCGGGCTCACCGTGCTCACCACCCTGATGAGCGTCGGCGTGGTGCTGCTCGGCTTCACCCCGCTGATCGGCTACACCGCGGGCGGCTCGGACACGCCCGGCACCGCGGCCCTGCTGTTCCTGGTCGGCGTGCTGACCGTCCCGGTCGGCCTCTGGCTGCTGATCCGCTACAGCATGGCCGCCCCCGCGCTGATGCTGGAGAAGCAGGGCGTGGTGACCGCGCTCTCGCGCTCCCGCCGGCTGGCCCGCGGCTCCTGGTGGCGGATCCTCGGCATCGTCCTGCTGAGCCGGGTGCTGGCCGGGATCGTCGGAGTGACCCTCGCCATCCCGTTCCGCTTCCTCGGCCTGGTCCTGGGCCTCGGCTCCATGGACCGGCTCGGCGACACCGCCCACGAGTCCGTCGGCATGATGGTGCTGACCGCGCTCGCCGGGATCATCGCCTCCGCCCTGACCACCCCGTTCCTGGCCGCCGTCGGCGTGCTGGTCTACATCGACCAGCGGATCCGCCGCGAGGCCCTGGACATCGAGCTCGCCCGCGCCGCCGGACTGCCCGAACAGGGCGGCACCGGCTGGAGCGGCCACGCCGACCAGACCACCGCGAGGCACTGAACCGGATGCCTATCTGGGGGGACAGGCTCCTCGCCGCCGGCGGCGCCCCGGTCACCGTTCCACGGGACCCGGCCCGCGACGCCGCCCGCGACGAGCTGCTCAAGGCCGAGTACCACAAGAACGACCCGAGCGTCCTGGAACGGGTCATCGACTGGATCTGGGACCACATCGACCGCGCCATGGGCAGCATCTCCGGCGGGGGCACCGACGGCACCACCGGACTGGTGCTCTTCCTGGTCGTCGCCGCGGTGATCGCCGCCGCCCTCTGGTGGCGCCTCGGCGCGCCCAAGCGCGCCGTCCGCACCGACTACGGCGTGTACGGCGCCGCCGGCCCGCGCACCGCCGCGCAGTACCGCGCCGACGCCGCCGGGCACGCCGCCGCCGGCCGCTGGACCGAAGCCGTCCGCGAGCAGATGCGCGCGCTGGTCCGGGCCCTGGAGGAGCGCACCCTGCTCGACACCCGCCCCGGCCGCACCGCCGACGAGGCCGCCGCCGAAGCCGGCCGGGCCCTGCCCGACCAGGCCGCCGCACTGACCGCCGCCGCCCGCACCTTCGACGACATCGCCTACGGCGAGCGCACCGCCGACCAGGCCGCGTACCAGCTGCTGCTGGACCTCGACCGGGCCCTGGAGCGCAGCCGCCCGGTGCTCGCCCACGCCGCGGCCACCGCCCCGGCCCCGGCCCCGACCCCGGGAGGAGCGGCATGACCAGCACCGCCCCGGCTCCCCCCACCCCCGAACGACCCGCCGCCGAAAGACCCGCCGCCGACGCCGCACCGACCAGCCTCGCCCCCACCGGGCGCGGCCTGGCCCGCCGCGCCCGCTGGTACCTGGTCGCCCTCGCCGTCCTGCTGGTCGCCGCCGTCGGCCTCGCCGTCCTCAACACCGGCCACCGCTACCCGCCGCTCGACCCCCGCTCCTACGACGCCGACGGCACCCACGCCGTGGTCGCCCTGCTCCAGGGCCAGGGCGTCCGGACCGAACTGCGCACCGACCCCACGGCCCCCGCCGACGGCGCCGACACCCTGGTGCTGCCCGAACCCGACCTGCTGAGCCCGGCCGAGCTGCGCGCCGTCGCCGCCGCCCGGCACCGGCGGCTGGTCCTGATCAACCCCGGCCCGGCCGCCCTCAGCACGCTCGCCCCCGGCATCCGCACCTCCGACGAGGTCGGCGGCGTCCCGTTCACGTCCGTCCGCAGCACCCACCCGGGCTGCGCCCTCCCCGAAGCCGTACGGGCCGGCGCCGCCGCGATGGGCGGCACGCTCTACACCAGCGGCAGCCGAGGCGACGGCTGCTACCCGTACCACCACGGCTACCCGCTGGTCAGCACCCCCGACGACGGCGGCGGCAACGTCATCGTCCTCGGCAGCGGCGAGTTCCTGCAGAACCGCCGGCTCGCCGACGACGGCAACGCCTCGCTCGCCCTCGGCCTGCTCGGCTCACAGCCCCGCCTCACCTGGCACCTGCCCGACTACTCCGCGCCGGTCGCCGAGGGCACCCCGCGCAAGAGCTTCGGCGACTACATCCCGAAGGGCTGGCACTGGGCCTTCTACCAACTGGCCGTCGCCGCCGTGCTCGCCGCCCTCTGGCGGGCCCGCCGACTCGGCCCGGTGGTCAGCGAGAACCTGCCCGTGGTGGTCCGCGCCGCCGAGACCACCGAGGGCCGCGCCCGCCTCTACCGGCGGGCCAAGGCCCACGGCCGCGCCGCCGAGGCGCTGCGCCGCGCCACCGCCCACCGCCTCGCCCCCGCCCTGGGCCTCCCGCTCCAGGCCGGCGGACCGGAGCCGGAGGCGCTCTGCGCGGCCGTCGCCGACCGCCTCCCCGCGCGACCCGCCGGGGACGTCCGGGCCCTGCTGTACGGCCCGCCCCCGACCGACGACGCCGCACTGCTGCGGCTCGCCGACGACCTCGACGCCCTCGAAAGGCAGGTACGGAACCCGTGACCGAACAGGCAACCGCCCAGCTCCGCATCACCCCCGGCACGGCGCCCGCCACCCCCGTCACCGACCCGCGCGCGGCCCTGACCGCCCTGCGCGCCGAGATCGGCAAGGCCGTCGTCGGCCAGGACGCCGCCGTCACCGGCCTGGTGGTGGCCCTCCTCTGCGGCGGCCACGTGCTGCTGGAGGGCGTCCCCGGCGTCGCCAAGACCCTGCTGGTGCGCACCCTGTCCACGGCGCTCAGCCTGGGGACCAAGCGCATCCAGTTCACCCCCGACCTGATGCCCGGCGACGTCACCGGCTCGCTCGTCTACGACGCCCGCACCGCCGAGTTCTCCTTCCAGCCCGGCCCGGTCTTCACCAACCTGCTGCTCGCCGACGAGATCAACCGCACCCCGCCCAAGACCCAGGCCGCCCTGCTGGAGGCCATGGAGGAGCGGCAGGTCACCGTCGACGGCGAACCGCGCGCGCTGCCCGTCCCGTTCCTGGTCGCCGCGACCCAGAACCCGGTCGAGTACGAGGGCACCTACCCGCTGCCCGAGGCCCAGCTGGACCGCTTCCTGCTCAAGCTGATCCTCCCGCTGCCCGACCGCGACCAGGAGTTCCAGGTCCTGTCCCGGCACGCCTCCGGCTTCGACCCCAAGGACCTCGCCGCCGCCGGCGTCCGCCCGGTCGCCGGGCCCGAGCACCTGGCCGCCGCTCGCGAGCAGATCGCGAAGCTCACCGTCTCGCCCGAGATCCTGGCGTACATCGTCGACCTCTGCCGGGCCACCCGGCAGTCCCCGTCGCTGTCGATCGGCGTCTCCCCGCGCGGTGCCACCGCGCTGCTCGCCGCCTCGCGCGCCTGGGCCTGGCTGGCCGGGCGGGACTACGTCACCCCGGACGACGTCAAGGCGCTCGCCCTGCCCACCCTGCGGCACCGCGTCGCGCTGCGCGCCGAGGCCGAGATGGAGGGCGTCACCGCCGACTCCGTCATCCAGGCCGTCCTCGCCCAGACGCCCGCCCCCCGCTGATCCACCACCGGTAGGCGTACCGGGTCCTCGAACACACCGGGCTTCCGAAGGAGCGCACCCGCATGGCCCTCACCGGGCGAACCGCCCTGATCGCCGCGCTCGGCGCGCTCTTCGTGGGCCTCCTGCTGCCCTCCTGGACCGGGATCGGAGCCGTCACCGGCGCCGTCCTGCTCGCCGTCCTGGTCGACCTGGTGCTCGCCGCCCCCGTCCGCAGCCTGCGGATCGCCCGGGGCGGCGACACCACCGTCCGGCTCGGCGACACCGCCTCGGTCGAACTGACCGTCAGCAACACCTCCGGACGGCCGCTGCGGGCCCTGGTCCGCGACGCCTGGGCCCCCTCCGCCTGGCGCCCCGGCACCTCCGAGACCGCCTCCCGGCTCACCCTCGCCGTCCCCGGCGGCGAACGGCGCCGCGCCGTCACCGTGCTCACCCCGGGCCGCCGCGGCGACCACCACGCCCACCGCGTGACGGTCCGCTCGCTGGGCCCGCTCGGCCTGGCCGGCCGCCAGGGCTCCCACCACGTCCCCTGGACGGTCCGCGCCCTCCCCCCGTTCAACAGCCGCAAGCACCTGCCCTCCCGGCTCGCCCGGCTGCGCGAACTCGACGGCCGGACCTCGGTGCTGACCCGGGGCCAGGGCACCGAGTTCGACTCGCTGCGGGAGTACCTGCCCGGCGACGACGTCCGCTCCATCGACTGGCGCGCCAGCGCCCGCCGCAACACCGTCGCCGTCCGCACCTGGCGCCCCGAACGCGACCGCCACATCCTGATCGTCCTCGACACCGGCCGCACCTCGGCCGGCCGCGTCGGCGACGCCCCCCGCCTGGACGCCGCCCTCGACGCCGCCCTGCTGCTCACCGCCCTCGCCACCCGCGCCGGCGACCGGGTCGACCTGCTCGCCCACGACGCCCGCAAGCGCGCCTCGGTCATCGGCAGCTCGCCCAGCGAGATCCTGCCCTCCTTCACCAACGCGATGGCCCTGCTGGAACCCGCGCTGCACGAGACCGACATGCGCGCGCTGGTCTCCACCGCGCTCACGATGGCGCCGCACCGCTCGCTCGTCGTCCTGCTCACCGGCCTGGACGCGGCCTCCGTCGAGGACGGCCTGCGCCCACTGCTGCCGCTGCTCACCAAGCGCCACGAGGTCGTCCTCGCCTCCGTCGCCGACCCGCACCTGGACGTGCTGGCCGCCGGCCGCGGCACCGTGGAGGCCGTCTACGGCGCCGCCGCCGCCGAACAGACCCGCGCCGACCGCCGGAACACCGCCGACCGCCTCACCCGCAGCGGGGTCACCGTCCTCGACGCCCCACCGGCCCAGATCGCCCCGGCGCTGGCGGACACCTACCTGGCGCTCAAGGCGGCCGGCCGGCTCTGAGGCACCGGATCAGGTGCGGCGGCCGGCGTTGAGCCGGGCCGCCTGGCGCGTGAGGTGGTCGCGCTCCGCGAGGTTGGACGCCCGGCGGGCCGCCTCGGCGTACAGCCGGGCCGCCACCACCGGCTCCCCGGCACGCTCGTGGAGGTACGCCGCGGCGGCCGCGTACCGGGGCAGCGCCTCGTCCAGTCCACCGAGCGCCGCCAGGCCGGCCCGCGGCCCGTCGGCCTCACCGACCGCCACCGCACGGTTCAGCCGCACCACCGGACTGTCCGTCAGCCGCACCAACTCGTCGTACCACTCGACGATCTGCACCCAGTCGGTCTCCCCGGCGGTGGGCGCGTCTGCGTGCAGCGCCGCGATGGCCGCCTGGGCCTGGAACTCGCCCAGCCGGTCCCGGGCCAGGGCCGTCTGCAGGATGCCGACGCCCTCCGCGATCGCGCCGGTGTCCCAGAGCCGCCGGTCCTGCTCCGCGAGCGGCACCAGGCTTCCGTCGGGACCGGTCCGGCCGGCCCGCCGGGCGTGGTGCAGCAGCATCAGCGCCAGCAGCCCCGCCACCTCGGGGTGGTCGATCGCCGCCGCCAGCTGCCGGGTCAGCCGGATCGCCTCGGCAGCGAGGTCGACGT
Source organism: Kitasatospora sp. NPDC059160 (assembly GCF_042755465.1). Lineage (NCBI taxonomy): Bacteria > Bacillati > Actinomycetota > Actinomycetes > Kitasatosporales > Streptomycetaceae > Kitasatospora > Kitasatospora sp. NPDC059160. The sequence goes on from NZ_JBHZCN010000020.1 coordinate 97,602, forward strand.
CCCCGGAGTAGCCCTCGTTGAACACCAGGTAGAGCACCCGCAGCACGGTCGCGACGTCGCCCGGCCGATCGAGGCGGACCGCCGAGACGGTGCGCTTGGCCCGGCTGATCCGCTGCGCCATGGTCGCCTCGGGCACCAGATAGGCCTGGGCGATCTGCCGGGTGGTCAGCCCACCGAGCGCACGCAGGGTGAGCGCGACCGCGGAGGACGGCGTCAACGACGGGTGGGCGCACAGGAAGTAGAGCTGCAGGGTGTCGTCCACCGAGGCCGCCGGACCGGGCTCCGGCTCCTGGTCGACCAGGTCCTCCCGGCGGCGGCGGGCGGTGTCCGCCCTGGTCGCGTCGAGGAACTTCCGCCAGGCGACGGTGACCAGCCAGCCCTTCGGATCCCGCGGCGGATCGCCCGCCCAGACGCGGACCGCCTCGACCAGCGCCTCCTGCACGGCGTCCTCGGCCGCCGCGAAGTCGGCTCCGCGGCGGACGAGGACACCCAGCACACCCGGGGTGAGGCCCCGGATCAGGGCCTCGTTCATCGGGAAGGTCACGGGAGAGGTCACTCCGTGACGGTCGGCGGCATCGCCAGGAACGGACGCAGCTCCAGCCACTCGTGGATCGGCTTCCCACCGGCCCCCGGGGCCGCCGACAGCTCACCGGCCAGCTCCAGGGCGCGCTCGTGGCTGTCCACGTCGATCACCATCCAGCCGGCGATGAGGTCCTTGGTCTCCGCGAACGGACCGTCCGTCACCGGCGGCCGCCCCTCGCCGTCGTACCGCACCCACGACCCCTCGGGCGCGAGCGCCTGGGCGTCGACGAACTCGCCGGTCTGCTCCAGCCGGGCCGCGAAGTCCTGCATGTACGTGATGTGCGCCGTGACCTCCTCCGGCGTCCACTGGTCCATCGGCGCGCAGTTGACCGGAGTCGGGGCGCCTCGGTAGTGCTTGAGCAGCAGGTACTTGGCCATCGTGCTTCTCCTTCGGAGCTCGTGCGACCCATTGTGGCCGCGCTCACCCCTGGGACGGAGCCGGCCACGGGTTCTCGACACGACCGGCCAAGATTTTTTCGCCCGTCTCCCTGTCGTCCTGTCTCTCTGTCGTCCTCCGGAAGCCCTGAGAACGCGAAAAGGCCCACCCGGTCACCCGGGTGGGCCTTCTCTGAATGATTGTTCGGCGGCGTCCTACTCTCCCACAGGGTCCCCCCTGCAGTACCATCGGCGCTGTGAGGCTTAGCTTCCGGGTTCGGAATGTAACCGGGCGTTTCCCTCACGCTATGACCACCGAAACACTATGAAACTGTCAACCGCACCAACCCGTGAACTTCTCCCCGGGTCGGGGTCGTTGTTTCAGAACAACACAGTGGACGCGAGCAACTGAGGACAAGCCCTCGGCCTATTAGTACCGGTCAACTCCACCCCTTACAGGGCTTCCATATCCGGCCTATCAACCCAGTCGTCTACTGGGAGCCTTACCCTCTCAAGGAGGTGGGAGTGCTCATCTCGAAGCAGGCTTCCCGCTTAGATGCTTTCAGCGGTTATCCCTCCCGAACGTAGCCAACCAGCCATGCCCTTGGCAGGACAACTGGCACACCAGAGGTTCGTCCGTCCCGGTCCTCTCGTACTAGGGACAGCCCTTCTCAACACTCCTACGCGCACAGCGGATAGGGACCGAACTGTCTCACGACGTTCTAAACCCAGCTCGCGTACCGCTTTAATGGGCGAACAGCCCAACCCTTGGGACCTACTCCAGCCCCAGGATGCGACGAGCCGACATCGAGGTGCCAAACCATCCCGTCGATATGGACTCTTGGGGAAGATCAGCCTGTTATCCCCGGGGTACCTTTTATCCGTTGAGCGACGGCGCTTCCACAAGCCACCGCCGGATCACTAGTCCCTACTTTCGTACCTGCTCGACCCGTCAGTCTCACAGTCAAGCTCCCTTGTGCACTTACACTCAACACCTGATTGCCAACCAGGCTGAGGGAACCTTTGGGCGCCTCCGTTACTCTTTAGGAGGCAACCGCCCCAGTTAAACTACCCACCAGACACTGTCCCTGATCCGGATCACGGACCCAGGTTAGACATCCAGCACGACCAGAGTGGTATTTCAACGTCGACTCCACAACAACTGGCGTTGCTGCTTCAAAGTCTCCCACCTATCCTACACAAGCCGAACCGAACACCAATATCAAGCTATAGTAAAGGTCCCGGGGTCTTTCCGTCCTGCTGCGCGAAACGAGCATCTTTACTCGTAATGCAATTTCACCGGGCCTATGGTTGAGACAGTCGAGAAGTCGTTACGCCATTCGTGCAGGTCGGAACTTACCCGACAAGGAATTTCGCTACCTTAGGATGGTTATAGTTACCACCGCCGTTTACTGGCGCTTAAGTTCTCAGCTTCGCCTGGACGAATCCAAGCTAACCGGTCCCCTTAACGTTCCAGCACCGGGCAGGCGTCAGTCCGTATACATCGCCTTACGGCTTCGCACGGACCTGTGTTTTTAGTAAACAGTCGCTTCTCGCTGGTCTCTGCGGCCACCCCCAGCTCAGAGTGCAAGACTCATCACCAGGAATGGCCCCCCTTCTCCCGAAGTTACGGGGGCATTTTGCCGAGTTCCTTAACCATAGTTCACCCGAACGCCTCGGTATTCTCTACCTGACCACCTGAGTCGGTTTGGGGTACGGGCCGCCATGAAACTCGCTAGAGGCTTTTCTCGACAGCATAGGATCATCCACTTCACCACAATCGGCTCGGCATCAGGTCTCAGACTACGTGTGAGGCGGATTTGCCTACCTCACGTCCTACACCCTTACCCCGGGACAACCACCGCCCGGGCTGGACTACCTTCCTGCGTCACCCCATCGCTCACCTACTACCCCGTTGGGTCACCGGCTCCACCACTTCCCTTTGCCCGAAGGCTCCA
>NZ_JBHZCN010000020.1:100608-102060 GCF_042755465.1 Kitasatospora sp. NPDC059160
ACGTGGAATGACACGACTTCGGTGGTGTGCTTGAGCCCCGCTACATTGTCGGCGCGGAATCACTTGACCAGTGAGCTATTACGCACTCTTTCAAGGGTGGCTGCTTCTAAGCCAACCTCCTGGTTGTCTCTGCGACTCCACATCCTTTCCCACTTAGCACACGCTTAGGGACCTTAGTCGGTGTTCTGGGCTGTTTCCCTCTCGACCATGGAGCTTATCCCCCACAGTCTCACTGCCACGCTCTCACTTACCGGCATTCGGAGTTTGGCTAAGGTCAGTAACCCGGTAAGGCCCATCGCCTATCCAGTGCTCTACCTCCGGCAAGAAACACGTGACGCTGCACCTAAATGCATTTCGGGGAGAACCAGCTATAACGGAGTTTGATTGGCCTTTCACCCCTAACCACAGGTCATCCCCCAGGTTTTCAACCCTGGTGGGTTCGGTCCTCCACACGGTCTTACCCGCGCTTCAACCTGCCCATGGCTAGATCACTCCGCTTCGGGTCTTGGGCATGCAACTGGGTCGCCCTATTCGGACTCGCTTTCGCTACGGCTACCCCACACGGGTTAACCTCGCTACACACCGCAAACTCGCAGGCTCATTCTTCAAAAGGCACGCAGTCACGGCCCACCAGTAAACTGGTGAACGACGCTCCCACGGCTTGTAGGCACACGGTTTCAGGTACTATTTCACTCCGCTCCCGCGGTACTTTTCACCATTCCCTCACGGTACTATCCGCTATCGGTCACTAGGGAATATTTAGGCTTAGCGGGTGGTCCCGCCAGATTCACACGGGATTTCTCGGGCCCCGTGCTACTTGGGAGATGAGCAAGCAAGCCGTACAGATTTCGTCTACGGGGGTCTTACCCTCTACGCCGGACCTTTCGCATGTCCTTCGACTACCCATACGGTTTCTGACTCGCCCAGCCGCCGGCAGACGACTGAAGCTCATTCCCACGACCCCGCTTCGGCAACCCCTGCCGGGTCTCACACCAAAACGGTTTAGCCTCATCCAGTTTCGCTCGCCACTACTCCCGGAATCACGGTTGTTTTCTCTTCCTGCGGGTACTGAGATGTTTCACTTCCCCGCGTTCCCTCCACACTGCCTATGTGTTCAGCAGCGGGTGACAGCCCATGACGACTGCCGGGTTTCCCCATTCGGACACCCCCGGATCAAAGCTCGGTTGACAGCTCCCCGGGGCCTATCGCGGTCTCCCACGTCCTTCATCGGTTCCTAGTGCCAAGGCATCCACCGTGCGCCCTTAAAAACTTGGCCACAGATGCTCGCGTCCACTGTGCAGTTCTCAAACAACGACCAGTCACACACCCTCGATGATCCAAAGGACCACCTCGAGTGAGGCCGGCATCCTAGAGGCAACTTCCGTTCCCTCAGGACCCAACAACGTGCCCGACACAGTCAATCCCAGAACGCTTTCCACGCCGAAGCACGTA
>NZ_JBHZCN010000021.1:0-71004 GCF_042755465.1 Kitasatospora sp. NPDC059160
CCACCGAGCAGGCGGACCACGACCAGGTCGGTGCCCTCCAGCAGTGCGGGCAGGTCCTCGGGGGTCAGCCGGGCCGGGTTCCCGAGCCGGTACGGGACCGGTCCGGTGGCGGCTCGGGCGCTGAGCAGGTCGGTGTCGGACGTGGACAGCAGCAGGATCATGCGAAGGACCTCCCGGCCTCTTCGGTGGCCAGGATGGCCGCGGTGGTGGCCGGGTCGGCCGCGGTGGTGGCCGGTGGAACGGGCGCGGGCATGCGACAGCGCTGGTGCATTTCTGCCTTCCTCGGGGTCCGCGCCCCGGGCCGGTGGAGGACGGCGGGAGTTCCTGGCTCCCGCGGCCGACCGGTCTCCCGGTGAACCGCGGTCACAGTGGCGGGACCGCACCGGGCTTGCACCGGTTTCCTCCCCTGCGCCGTCGCTGGCGTCGGGCGGCCCGCTGGGGACCGCCCGCCAGCATCGTACGGGGTACGGCTGACCTGGGGGAGGGGCGGCTTCGCCGGGCCCGGGGCACGGGCGGGCCGCCGCCCGGTGCACGGGCGGGCGCACTGTCCGGCGTACGGCGCCCGGCGTACGGCGCTCACCGGCGCCGGGCGGCCGGTTCGGCGTGCTCCGCCGTGCTGCCCGGCGTGCCGCCGGTGTGATGCAGCGGACGGAGGCAAGCGATCGGATCATCTGTATGCTCGCCGCCATGCCACCGACACCCGACGCCACCGCGCCGGGCGCCGCCGTGCCCGACCGGGGGCGCGCCGACGCCTGCCCCGGGGCGCTCCGCCTGCACGCCGCCGACGACGGCGGCCTCGCCCGGGTCCGACTGCCCGGCGGACTGCTGACGGACCGTCAGGCAATGGCCCTGATCGAGGCCGCAGAGGCCCTGGGCGACGGGGAGTTGGAGACCACCTCGCGCGGCAACGTCCAACTCCGCGGCCTGGCCGCGGACTGCGGGGCCGAACTCGCCGACGGGCTGCGCGTCGTCGGACTGCTGCCCTCGGACACCCACGAGCGGGTGCGCAACATCGTCGCCTCGCCGCTGGCCGGGCTGGACGCGGCCGGGCACGCCGACGTGCAGGCCTGGGTCCGCGAACTGGACGCGCGGCTGTGCGCGAGCGACTGGGCGGCCGGACTCTCCGGCAAGTTCCTGTTCGCGCTGGACGACGGGCGGGGCGACGTCGCCGCGCTCGACGCCGATGTGACATTGATCGCAGCCTCGGACGGCCCCGCGCTGCTGCGGCTCGGACGGGCCGCCCACGGGCAGCCGGTCGAGGCCGGACGGGAGGTGACGGCTGTGCTGGACGCGGCCCGCGCCTTCCTGGACGCGCTGCGCGGCGTCGGCCGCAAGGCCTGGCACCTGCGCGAGGTGCCCGAACTGCTGCCGGCCGGCACGGTGCCGCTGCCCGCCTTCGCCGGGGCCGGTGCCGTCGGGCCCGCTGCCGCCGGGGCCGGTGCACGGCCCGGGATCGGCGCGCTGCCCGGCGGGCTCTCGGTCGGCATGCGCTTCGGGCGGGCCGACGCCGGCCAGTGGCGCGCGCTGGTCGCCGCCTCGACCGGCGAACTGCGGCTGACCCCCTGGCGGGGCGCGGTGCTGCCCGGCGCCTCCGCCGACCGGCTGCCCGCGCTGGCGGCCGCGGGGTTGCGGACCGAGCCCGGCTCGGCCTGGGAGCGGGCCACCGCCTGCACCGGGCTGCCGGGCTGCGCCAAGTCGCTGGCCGACGTACGGGCCGACGCGGCCCGGGCGTTGGACCGCGGGGCGCCGACGGGCGGGGGCGGCGGACTGCCCGTCCACTGGTCGGGCTGCGAGCGGCGCTGCGGCCACCCGGCCGGGCAGTGGGTGGACGTGCTCGCCACGGGGCACGGCTACCGGGTGACGGTGAACGGGCCGGCCACGACCGCGGGAACCCCCGCGGACGTTCCGGTGGACGTGACGAACGAGGAGATGGCCGAGGCGGTCGCCGAGGCCAGGAGGACCACGAAGTGATCGAGTACGAGAAGGACGGCGCGTCCATCTACCGCCAGTCCTTTGCCACCATCCGTGCGGAGGCCGATCTGGCCGCCCTCCCGGCGGACGTCTCCCAGGTCGCGGTGCGGATGATCCACGCCTGCGGGATGACCGACCTGGTCGAGGACCTGGTGTACTCGCCCGGCGTGGTCGCCTCGGCGCGCGCGGCGCTGCACGCCGGTGCGCCGATCCTGTGCGACGTCAACATGGTGGCGAGCGGGGTGACCCGCAAGCGGCTGCCCGCCGACAACGAGGTGGTCTGCACCCTCACCGACCCCTCGGTGCCCGAGCTGGCCCGCGCGATGGGCAACACCCGCAGTGCGGCGGCCATGGAGCTGTGGCTGCCCCGACTGGAGGGCGCGGTGGTGGCCGTCGGCAACGCCCCGACCTCGCTGTTCCGGCTGCTGGAGATGATCGAGGCGGGCGCTCCCCGCCCGGCCGCGGTGATCGGCGTGCCGGTCGGCTTCATCGGCGCCGCCGAGTCCAAGCAGGCGCTGGCCGAACACCCCTCCGGCCTGGAGCACTTGGTGGTGCGCGGCCGGCGCGGCGGCAGCGCGATGGCCGCCGCTGCCATCAACGCGATTGCGAGCGAAGAAGAGTGACGGACCGTCAGATCGCCTCCGCCGGACCCGAGGGGACCGGCCGACTGTACGGCGTCGGGCTCGGCCCGGGCGACCCCTCGCTGGTGACCGTCCGCGCGGCCGAACTCATCGGCAAGGCCGACGTGGTGGCCTACCACAGCGCCCGGCACGGCCGCTCCATCGCGCGCTCGATCGCCGAACGCTACCTGACGGGTGGTCAGATCGAGGAGAAGCTGGTCTACCCGCTCACCGTGGAGACCACCGACCACCCCGGCGGCTACCGTGGCGCGTTGGACGAGTTCTACGAGGAGGCCGCCGCCCGGCTGGCCGCCCACCTGGACGCCGGCCGCGACGTCGTCGTCCTCGCCGAGGGCGACCCGCTGTTCTACGGCTCCTACCAGCACATGCACAAGCGCCTTGCGCACCGCTACCCGACCGAGGTGGTGCCCGGCGTGACCTCGGTCAGCGCGGCCGCCGCCCGACTCGGGCAGCCGCTGACCGAGGCCGAGGAAACCCTCACCGTCATCCCCGGCACGCTGCCCGAGGAGGAGCTCACGGCGCGGATCGCTGCCGCCGACTCCGCGGTGATCATGAAGCTGGGCCGCACCTTCCCGACCGTCTGGCGGGCGCTGGAGCGGGCCGGCCGGCTGGAGGACGCCCAGTACGTGGAGCGGGCCTTCATGGACGGGGAGCGGATCGCGCCGCTCGCCGAGGTCGAGGGGGAGAGCGTCCCCTACTTCTCGGTGGCGGTGCTGCCGAGCAAGGTCGCACCGCTGGAGCCGACCGTCCGGCTCGCGGACGGCGTCGGCAGCGTGACCGTGGTCGGCACCGGGCCGGCCGGGCCGCTCTGGCTCACCGCCGAGGCGCGCGGTGCGCTGACCGAGGCCACCGACCTGGTCGGCTACACCACCTACCTGGACCGGGTGCCCGAGCGGCCGGGGCAGCGGCGGCACGGTTCGGACAACAAGGTCGAGTCGGAGCGCGCCGAGTTCGCCCTGGACCTCGCTCGGCGCGGGCACCGGGTCTGCGTGGTCTCCTCGGGCGACCCGGGGGTGTTCGCGATGGCCACCGCCGTGCTGGAGGTCGCCTGCGAGCCGCACTACCGGGACGTGCCGGTGCGGATCGTCCCCGGGATGACCGCCGCCCACGCGGCCGCCTCCCGGGCGGGCGCCCCGCTCGGGCACGACTACGCGGTGGTGTCGCTCTCGGACCGGCTCAAGCCCTGGGACGTGGTGGCCAAGCGGCTGCGCGCCGCCGCCGAGGCGGACCTGGTGCTGGCGCTGTACAACCCGGGCTCGAAGTCCCGCACCACCCAGGTCGGCCTGACCAGGGACCTGCTGCTGGAGTACCGCGCGCCGGAGACCCCGGTGGTGATGGCCCGCGACGTCGGCGGGCCGACCGAGCGGGTCCGGATCGTCCGGCTGGGCGAGCTGGACCCGGCGCTGGTCGACATGCGGACCATCCTGCTGATCGGCTCCTCGCAGACCCGGGCGGTCGAGCGGGGCGGCGGGGTCGAGGTCGTCTGGACGCCCCGGCGGTACCCGGAGGACGTGTAACGGATGACGGAGAACAGCTGACAGATGATGAAATCTGTCAGCTGTTTTCTGTTCTCTGTCAGCTGTCAGCCGGCGGCCGTCACCGGGTCGGCTTGGTGATCAGCAGCTCGGTGTTGTGGTCCTCCCCGGCGCCGAGCAGGGCGGAGACCCGGCCGTTGGGGTCGTTGTACGACAGCTCGCGGTACAGCGCCGCCAGGTTGGTGTCCGAGGTGCTGCCGAAGTCCGTCGCGTACGGTGCGGAGGACTCGATCAGCGTGGTGAACAGCGACAGGGTGCCGTCGCCGTTGTCCGCGACCTCGATGATCCGCCCGTGCTGCGGGTAGTCGATGTGCGAAGCGGTGTTGATCTCCCAGAACGCCCGCTCCGGCACCGCGTGGCCGTGCGCGGTGATCTTGTTCATGTGGGTGTGCCCGTTCACCCAGGCGACCACGTTCGGGTAGCGCTGCAGCAGGGCGGTCAACTCGTTGCCGTCGTGCCGCTTCTCGAAGATGTTGCGCGGGTCGGGCAGCAGGTTGCCCATCGAGCCGCTGGTGTGGTGGCTGAACACCATGATCACGTCGTCGGTGCTGCCACCGGTCACCCGGTTCCCGTTGGTGTCGTACCAGTGCCCGCTGTGGTTCTTCAACTGCTGCTCAAGCCAGCGCAGTTGAGCGGTGCCGAGCGAACCGTCGGCGAATCCGGCCTGGTTGGTGGTGTCCAGGCTGATGCCGAGGACCTTCTCCGAGATCCGGAAGGTGTAGTAGAGCTTGCCGCTGCTCACCATGTCCGAGGTGAAGCCGTGCCCGTAGGGGCCGGCCCCGGTGACGGCCGGGTCGAGGTGGGCCTTGGCGAACTGCTTGAGGGTGAACGGGTGGCGGCGCTCGTCCGGGGTGACCCGGCGCACCGCCTCGCCGTTCGCGAGCAGCTTGCCCAGCAGCAGGACGGCGCCCGCCGGGTCGCGCCGCAGCGAGTCCATCAGCTGGGCGGCGGTCGCGTCGTCGCAGCCCTCCAGCTTGAGCCCGCCCGTGTAGAGGTCGTTCAGCAGTCCGAAGTCGGGCAGCGAGCCCTCGATGCTGTCGTCGTGGTTGCCGACGGTGGTGTACCAGGGGGTCGTGAGGCCCGGTGCGTCGAAGGGGCGGCCGGCCGCGGACAGGAAGCCGGGCACCTGCGGGAAGCCCTTCGCCTTGTAGACGTCGGCGTAGGCGAGTTCGGGGTTCCAGAAGGCCGAGTTGCCGGAGTTCTGCACGCCCTCGTAGCGGGTCGGGTCGCCGGTGTTCTGGGCCATCCGCCCACCGCCCATGACGGTGAGGTACCAGTCCAGCTCGGCCAGCTCGTGGTTGTCGGTGTTGTCACCGGTGGCCATCACCAGGCTGAACGGCATGCCGGTGTAGGGGCCGCCGGCGAGCGAGTTGACCCGCTCGACCAGGGCCGAGACGCCACGGGCGTTCAGGGCCTCCTGCGGCCGGTAGGCGCTGTCGTTGAACTTGGCCAGGAACTCGAAGCGCACCGGGGACTCGGTGTCCACCAGGTGCAGGTCGCTGAACTGGACGAAGCTGGCCAGCCCGGTGCGGCGGTCGTCCCGCCCGCTGCCGGGGGCCGCGAGCTCCCCGCGCACCACCAGCGGCCAACCCGGCCCGGCCGCCAGCCGCTTGTAGGGGCCGGCCCCGGTCGGCGTGGCCACCTGCTCCAGGGTGGTCCCGGTGACGTTGACGGCCCGCGCGGCCGTGGTCGCCAGCGCCCGGTCCCGGCCCGCGGCCGAGGCGAGCTGGGCGCCGCCCAGGGACAGGGCCGACCAGGCGGCGGCCACCGAGGTGCCGGTCAGGAACGTACGACGTCTCATGCCTGCCACAGAAACCCCCACATACTGGCGGCCCGGCCGGGTGCCCCGGTCGCCGGACCACGTCATGAACCCGCTAAATAACGGAGCGACAGATTACTCGCTGGTAGTCGCACGGAGCGAGACCCGTGCGGAGAACAGTTCGAGAACGGCGGGGGGCTCTCCTCGCTGGCCGCTGGCCGGGTACCGGCCTCGGCCGCGCGCACGCCCCCGGGCGCCGTGCGGCGGGGTGGATGGGGGAGAATCGGCGGGCGCGACCGCGGTGGTCGGGGCGGGCGTGATCGGATTGCGGAAGCGAGGCGCAGGTGGCCGCAGCGGGAGGCGGGGCGGGAGGCCGGGCCGGTCAGCTGAAGAGCAGCGGTCTGCGGCACGGCTGGACGACGGGCGCCTGCGCCACCGCCGCCACCAAGGCCGCGTACGCGGCGCTGCTCACCGGCGAGTTCCCGGACCCGGTGACCATCACCCTCCCCAAGGGCCAGCAGCCCGCCTTCGCCCTCGCGGTCGAGGAGCTGGTCCTCGCCGCCGAGCCGGCCGCCGCCGACGGCTCGCGCGCCGCCGCCCAGCGGCCGGTCGCCGCCACGGCCGGAGTGGTCAAGGACGCCGGCGACGACCCCGACGTGACCCACGGCGCCCTGATCCGCGCGACCGTACGGCTCGGCGAGCCCGGCACCGGCGTGGTGTTCCGGGCCGGTCCCGGGGTCGGCACCGTCACCAAGGCCGGCCTGCCGCTGGCGGTCGGTGAGCCCGCGATCAACCCGGTGCCCCGGCAGATGATCCGCGACGCGGTGGCCGAGGTGGCGGCGGCACACGGTGGTGGCGGGGACGTGGTGGTGGAGGTCTCCGTCGACCACGGTGAGGAGATCGCCCGCTCGACCTGGAACCCCCGGCTCGGCATCCTCGGCGGGCTGTCGATCCTCGGCACCACCGGGATCGTCGTCCCCTATTCCTGTTCGGCCTGGATCGACTCGATCCGTCGCGGGGTGGACGTGGCCCGGGCGGCCGGGCGCACCCACGTCGCGGGCTGCACCGGTTCGACCTCGGAGAAGGTCGCGGTCGCGGTGCACGGACTGCCCGAGGACGCCCTGCTGGACATGGGTGACTTCGCCGGGGCCGTCCTCAAGTACCTCAAGCGCCACCCGGTGCCGCGACTGACCATCGCGGGCGGCTTCGCCAAGCTGTCCAAGCTCGCCCACGGGCACCTCGACCTGCACTCGGCGCGCTCCCAGGTGGACAAGGGCTACCTGGCCGAACTGGCCCGGCAGGGCGGGGCGGACGAGGAGCTGGCCGCGGCGGTGGCGGCGGCCAACACCGGCCTGGAGGCAGTGCAGTTGTGTCGGGCGGCCGGGGTGCCGCTGGGGGACCTGGTCGCCGAGGCGGCCCGGGCGACGGCGCTCGGGGTGCTGCGCGGTTCACCGGTCGCGGTGGACGTCATCTGCATCGACCGCTCGGGCGCCGTCGTCGGTCGGGCGGAGCCGCTCGGCCCCTGAGCGGCGCCCAGTCGGCGCCCGGGGTCGGCCGACTCACCCGTGCAGCGGAACCTCAGAACTGTCGTGCGGTGATGTGAAGATCCAGGGCTCATACGGGGTGAGAAACGGACAAAAGTGGTGCCGCGCCCGCTCTTGATTCTGGCGCCATCTCAACCATGAGATATGGTCTGCCGAGTGACAGGCGACTACCTCACCCGTATCGGCACCCTCATCCGTACCGCGCGTCAGCATCGCGGCTGGTCCCAGGCGCAGCTCGGCGAGGCGCTCGGCACCAGCCAGAGCGCCGTCAACCGCATCGAACAGGGCAAGCAGAACGTCAGCCTTGAGATGATCGCGCGCATCGGCGATGCCCTCAACAGCGAGATCGTCTCCCTCGGCTACTCCGGCCCGATGCACCTCCGGGTCACCGGCGGCACCCGCCTCTCCGGCGCGATCGAGGTCCGCAGCAGCAAGAACGCCTGCGTCGCGATCCTCTGCGCCTCGCTGCTGACCACCGGCCGCACCACGATCCGCAGCGTCGCCCGGATCGAGGAGGTCTACCGCATCCTCGAGGTGCTCACCAGCATCGGCGTCAAGAGCCGCTGGCTGAACGAGGGCCGCGACCTCGAACTCACCCCGCCGGCCGAGCTCGACCTCGCCGCGATGGACGTCGAGGCCGCCCGCCGCACCCGCAGCGTGCTGATGTTCCTCGGCCCGCTGATGCACCGCGCCCAGCACTTCGCGATCCCGTACGCGGGCGGCTGCGACCTCGGCACCCGTACCGTCCAGCCGCACCTGACGGCGCTGCGGCGCTTCGGCCTGGAGGTCGCCACCACCGGCGGCGCCTACCACGCCTCGGTCGAGCCGGGCACCCCGCTGGACCGCCCGATCGTGTTGACCGAGCGCGGGGACACCGTCACCGAGAACGCCCTGCTGGCCGCCGCGCGGCACGACGGCGTGAGCGTCATCCGCAACGCCTCGCCCAACTACATGGTCCAGGACCTCTGCTTCTTCCTGGAGAAGCTGGGCGTGAAGATCGAGGGCATCGGCACCACGACCCTCACCGTCCACGGCGTCCCGGAGATCAGCTGCGACGTCGACTACACCCCGGCCGAGGACCCGGTCGAGGCGATGAGCCTGCTCGCCGCCGCCGTCGTCACCTCCTCCGAGCTGACGATCCGCCGGGTGCCGATCGAGTTCCTGGAGATCGAGCTCGCGGTGCTGGAGGGCATGGGCCTCGACTACGACCGGACCCCGGAGTACCGGGCCCACAACGGCCACACCCGGCTGGTCGACCTCACCGTGCGCCCCTCCAAGCTGACCGCGCCGATCGACACCATCCACCCGATGCCGTTCCCCGGCATCAACATCGACAACGTGCCGTTCTTCGCCGCCATCGCCGCGGCCGCGCACGGCACCACGATGATCCACGACTGGGTCTACGACAACCGCGCGATCTACCTCACCGAGCTGACCCGGCTCGGCGCGGACGTCAAGCTGCTCGACCCGCACCGCGTCCTGGTCCAGGGCCCGACCCGCTGGCGCGCCGCCGAGATGATGTGCCCGCCGGCCCTGCGTCCGGCCGTGGTCATCCTGCTCGCGATGCTCGCCGCCCAGGGCACCTCGGTGCTGCGCAACGTCTACGTCATCAACCGCGGTTACGAGGACCTTGCCGAGCGCCTCAACTCCATCGGCGCCCAGATCGAGACCTTCCGCGACATCTGATGGTCCGTCACCTTCCGCGCTTGCCTCAACCGCTGAGGCCGGTCAGCAGGATCGCCACGTCCAACCCGGTGTTCAGGTAGTCCACGAACACCGGGTTGTTCAGCGCCCAGGGCGACCGCCGCTCCCGGATCAGCCGGACCGCCCCGTCCGGCTCGTGCCCGAGGGCGACCAGCGCCTGGGCGACCACCAGGCCCGAGCGGTTGTAGCCCGAGTGGCAGCGCACCAGCGTCCGGCGGCCCCGGCGCACGGCGGCGGCGGTGAGTTCCGCGGCCTCCTGGACGGCGAGCAGCTGACCGGGGGAGAGCGGCTCGTCGGGCACCTCCCGGACGACGTGCTCGACCCCCGGGGCCGGGCCGTGGCCGGGGAGCGTGAAGAGGCTGACGACCAGGTCGAACTGCCGCCCGGCGACGACGGGTTGGAGCTCACCGCCGGGCGGGGTGCAGTAGTGCCCGCCCATCCAGAGCCCGGGGACGATCTCGTTCCAGGGCTCCTGCGGCCCGTGGGCGTCGCGGTCCTTCTGGCGGGTCCGCATTCCTGCTCCTTCCGGCCCGCCGGCCCCCGCGTGCCTGCGCGCCCGTGCGGCCGCTCTCCCCGGGACTCGCTGCCGGGGCTACTCGCCCGTGCTGCCGTCGAGGTGCTCGCGCAGGAGGTCGGCGTGGCCGTTGTGGCGGGCGTACTCCTCGATCATGTGAGTGAGGATCCAGCGCAGCGAGAACGCCTCCTCGCCGTAGTGGCCCAGGACGTCCAACGACTCTGCGGCGGCGACGAGTTCCCGTGCGTGGTCGCACTCGCGGCGCCAGACCGCGAAGGCCTCCTCCGGGTCGGCGGTCTCGACGTCCCACTCGGCGGAGGTGTCGTTGGGGTGCTTCCAGAAGCCGCGCCTGTCCTCGCCGTTGAGGACGTTGCGGAACCAGCCGCGTTCCACCTCGGCGAGGTGGCGGACCAGCCCGAGCAGGGAGAGTGCGGAGGGCTCCAGCACGCGGGTGCGGAGCTGTTCGGTGCTGAGGCCGACGCACTTCATCGCCAGGGTGTCGCGCTGGTGGTCGAGGAAGCTGGTCAGAGTGGCCCGCTCGTCGGCGGTCTGCAGGGTGATGGTGCGCTGATCATCGGTCATCCGGCCACTCTGGCAGTCCCACCGGCGTGCCCGCGCGCCATATTCCACTGACCGGACACGTACCCGGACGCCCGACCGGCTTCCCGCCCGGAACAAGGCCCGGACTCAGGCCCGGACTCAGGCCCGGACTCAGGCCCGCTGCTCCAGCCAGCGCACCGCGCCCGCCACGTCCGGTGACACCGGCAGGCCGGCCGGCACCGGTGGGCGTTCCACCACGACCACGGGCAGCCCGAGTTCACGGGCGGCGGTCAGCTTGGGCGCGGTCGCCGCGCCGCCGCTGTCCTTGGTGACGACCACGTCGATCCGGTGCTCGCGCAGCAGTGCCCGCTCGCCGTCGAGGGTGAACGGGCCGCGGTCCAGCAGGACTTCGAGCGAGAGCGGCAGCGGCGGCTCCGGCCGGTCCACCGAGCGGGCCAGGAAGTGCAGCCCGTCCAGGTGGGCGAAGGCGGCGATGCCCTGGCGGCCGGAGCTGAGGAAGACCCGGCGGCCGAGACCGGGCAGCAGCGCGGCGGCGGCCGTCAGGGAAGGGGCGAGGTGCCAGCGGTCCCCGGCGACGGGTGCGAAACCGGGGCGGCGCAGCACCAGCAGCGGCACGCCGGTGGCGGCGGCCGCGAGCGCGGCGTTGTGCGACATCCCGGCGGCGAACGGGTGGGTGGCGTCGACCACGGCGTCCACCGCCTCGGCCCGCAGCCAGTCGGCCAGCCCGTCCGGGCCGCCGAAGCCGCCGATCCGCACCTCGCCGACGGGCAGCCGGGGTTGGGCGACCCGACCGGCCAGCGAGCTGGTGACCCGCAGGCCCGGCCGGCCGTCCAGTGCGGCGGCCAGCGCCCGCCCCTCGGTCGTCCCGCCGAGGACCAGTACGTGGGCGGGGGTGCGAGTACGGCCGTCGGGGCTCATGCGCCGCAGGGCTCGTGCGGCCGCTCGCGGTCCGCCGAGTAGAGGTGGCTGTCGCGGAACTGCTCGGCGGCGAGGGTGCGGCCGACCAGGATGACGGCGGTGCGCACCACGCCCGCCGCCTTGACCTGCCCGGCGATGTCGGCCAGCGTGCCGCGCAGCACCAGCTCGTCGGGGCGGCTGGCCATCGCGACCACGGCGGCCGGGCAGTCGGCGCCGTAGTGCGGGAGCAGCTGCTCGACCACGTCGTCCACGTAGCCGGCCGCCAGGTGCAGCACCAGCAGGGCGCCGCTGCGGCCGAGGGTGGCGAGGTCCTCGCCCTCGGGCATCGGGGTGGCGCGCTTGGCGATCCGGGTGAGGATGACGGTCTGGCCGACGGTCGGCACCGTCAACTCCCGCTTCAACGCGGCCGCGGCGGCGGCGAAGGCGGGAACGCCGGGGACCACCTCGTACGGCACCCCGGCCGCGTCCAGCCGGCGCATCTGCTCGGCGACGGCGGAGAAGACGGAGGGGTCGCCGGAGTGCAGCCGGGCCACGTCCCGGCCGGCCTCGTGCGCGGCGACCAGCTCGGCGACGATCTGGTCCAGGTTGAGCTGGGCGGTGTCGACCAGCCGGGCGCCGGGCGGGCACTCGTCCAGCAGCTCGCGCGGGACGAGGCTGCCGGCGTAGAGGCAGACCTCGGCGCGGGCCAGGAGGCGCTGGCCGCGCAGGGTGATCAGGTCGGCGGCGCCCGGGCCGGCTCCGATGAAGTAGACGGTCACGAGGCGTCCTCCTGGGGGGTGTTGGGCTTGACGGCGGACCACTGGGTGACCGGCATGGCCTGCCGCCACCCGGTGAAACCGCCGACCGGGACGGCGTGGGCGACGGCCAGTTTGACCAACTCCCCGCCGTGGCGCCGGTACCACTCGGTGAGCAGCGCCTCGGACTCCAGCGTCACGGTGTTGGCGACCAGCCGTCCGCCGGGGCGCAGCGCGGCCCAGCAACCCTCCAGCAGGCCGGGGGCGGTGAGGCCGCCGCCGATGAACACGGCGTCGGGGGTGGGGAGTTCGGCGAGCGCCTCGGGGGCGCGGCCGGTCACCACCCGGAGTCGGGGCACGCCCAGCGCGGCGGCGTTGCGGGCGATCCGGTCGGCCCGCACCGGGTCGCGCTCGACGCTGACGGCCCGGCAGTCCCGGTGGGCGCGCAGCCACTCGACGGCGATCGAGCCGGAGCCGCCGCCGACGTCCCAGAGCAGTTCGCCGGGGGAGGGGGCGAGGGTGGCCAGGGTGGCGGCGCGGACGTGCCGCTTGGTGAGCTGGCCGTCGCTCTCGTACGCCTCGTCCGGCAGACCGGGGACGAGCGAGCCGCGCGGGCCGTCGCCGAGTTCGACGGCGATCAGGTTCAGCGGGTCGCCGGGCGGGTGCGGCCAGTCGTCGGCGCGGCCGTCGAGCTCCCGTTCGCGGGTGTTGTCGCCGAGCTGCTCCAGCACGCGCAGCCGGGCGGTGCCGAAGCCGTGCTCGGTGAGCAGGGCGGCGACGGTGGCGGGGGTGCCGGCGTCGGCGCTGAGCACCAGCAGCCGGCGGCCGGGGTGGAGGGCGAGGGCGAGCGTGGCCGGCGGTCGGCCGACCAGACTGATTACCTCGGTCGCCTCCAGCGGCCAGCCGAGCCGGGCGCAGGCGTAGGAGACGGAGGAGGGGTGCGGCAGGACGCGCAACCGCTCGGCGCCGACGGTCTCGGCGAGGGTGCGGCCGATGCCGAAGAACATCGGGTCGCCGCTGGCCAGGACGGCGATGCGGCGCCCGGCGTGCTCGGCGAGCAGCCCCGGGACGGCCGGGCGCAGCGGGGACGGCCAGGCGAGGCGCTCGGCGGGGACGGTGTCGCGGGGGAGCAGTTCCAGCTGTCGGGGGCCGCCGATGACCACCTCGGCGGCTTGCAGCGCGGCCCGGGATCCGGCGGCGAGGCCGGGCCAGCCGTCGGCCCCGATCCCGACGACGGTGATCGGAGGGGGCAGCTCGGGCACCGGGTGGCTCCTCGTGGTTCGTTCCTGCTGGCCGGGGCAGCCTACCTGGCGGTCCGCGGGCGGCAGCCCGGTGGGCTGACAGGGTTCAACTTTCAGCTTTCAACTTTCAGATGTTGAAATCTGAAATCTGAAAGTTGAACTCTGTCATCTGTCATCTGTCATCTGTCGCCCGCCGGCCGTCGGCCCTACCGGTCGGCCCAGTCCCCCGAGACGATCAGCGCGGGCCGGGCGCGCAGCCGTGCCTCGGCCGCCGGCCCGGCGAGGTACACCCAGGCCTCGCACGGCTCGCCCGCCGCGGTCCGGACCACCAGCCGGCGCCGTACGTACAGCCCCGTGCCGTCCGCCCGGCACTCCTCCAGCCGGTCCAGCGCCGCGAGCGCTCCGGGGTATGCGCCGGGGCGTACGGTGACCAGTTCGCCGACGACCCGGCGGCCGGGCGTCGGGTCCGGCACCGCGTACGGGAACCCCGGCCCCTCGTGCAGGGCGGCGCCCTCCAGCACCGCCGGGCGGATCGCGGCGCAGCGTCCGGCCAGGTGGACGGCGTGGTTGCGGCCGCCGCTGCGCAGGGTGCCGTACACGAAGAACGGCAGCGCCGCTTCCGCCGGTGGGGCCTGCTCGGGCGCGGACACGGGTTCGACCTCCTCGCTGGGGGAGCGCCCACGGTACGTGCCGCCAACCGATCCGTGGAACCCACTGGCGCTCCGGGCCGCCGATGCGCTGTCATATCGAATGTTCAGCCAGCACCGTCCTAGGGGGACACACATGACATCGCCCGCCTCCCCGCCACCGGCGGCGACCCCCGGCAGCACCCAGTCCGGTCCCACCGACGTAGTCCCCGCCGCAGCCCCCGCCACCGACGCCGCGCCCGCCGCAGCCCCCGCCACCGAGCCCGCGTCCGCCACCGCCCCCGCCCCCGCCCGGCTCTCCGGCGCGGTCTGGGCGGCCCTCGCCGTGGTCTACGCGGTCTGGGGTTCGACCTACCTCGGGATCCGGATCGTCGTCGAGACGATGCCCTCCTTCTTCTCCGCCTCCGCCCGCTTCCTCACCGCCGGTCTGCTGCTGGTCGGCTTCCTGCTGGTCCGCCAGGGCCCGGCGGCCCTGCGGGTGAGCGGTCGCCAGCTGGCCTCCTCGGCACTGGTCGGCCTGCTGCTGCTGACCGGCGGCAACGGCCTGGTGGTGCTGGGCGAGACCTCCGTCCCCTCCGGGCTGGCCGCCCTGCTGGTGGCGGCGGTGCCGCTCTGGATGGTGCTGCTGACGGCCTTCGGCGGCGGGGAGCGTCCGAAGCGCGCCGAGCTGGCCGGGGTGCTGCTCGGCCTGGTGGGCCTCGGCGTGCTGTCCGCCCCCGCGATCGGCGGGTCGATCGAGCCGCTGGGCGTGGTCCTGATCATCAGCGCCACGCTCTGCTGGGCGGCCGGCTCCTTCGCGAGCAAGAAGATCCCGATGCCGGGCAACGTGCTCGCGGCGAGCGCGTACCAGATGCTGGCCGGCGGCCTGTGCGACCTGCTGGTCGGGCTGGCCCGCGGTGAGCAGCACGGGTTCGACCCGGCGGCCGTCTCCGGCCGGTCCTGGCTGGCCCTCGCCTACCTGGTGGTGTTCGGCTCGCTGCTCGCCTTCACCGCGTACGCCTGGCTGCTGCGCTCGGCCCCGCTCACCCTGGTGGCGACCTACGCGTACGTGAACCCGGTGGTCGCGGTGCTGCTGGGCTGGCTGATCCTGGCCGAGCCGTTGACCGGCCCGACCCTGGCGGGCGGGGCGATCGTGGTGGCCGGGGTCTGTCTGGTGGTGAGCGTCAGTCGGCGTCCCTCGAGGGCGGGTCGGCGCTGATCGGCACCGCGATCGGGCGGATCGTCCCGGCCGACCGACCGGGACGATCCGCCCGCGTTTACGCCCGCGTCCGCGCCCACGCCCGCGTCCGCGCCCACGCCCGCGTCCGCGCGGTCAGAGCGAGGCGGGCGGCTTCCCCGTCCACCAGTTGCCCGGCGCCTCCGGGTCGCGGCTGGTCCAGTACTCGACGATCGCGCTGGTGAACTCGGCGGCCGACAGCGTCCCGTCCCCGTCGAGGTCGAGCCGGCGGAAGGCCTCGTCCGCGTCGTCGCGGCAGAGCCCCGCGAAGTGGCCGCGCTGGAACACGAAGAACTCTCCGGCGTCCACGGTGCCGCTGCGGTCGGCGTCGGCGACGGTGAGGAAGGCCTCGGCCAGGGCGCCGAGGATCTCCCGGGCGGCCTCCGGGTCGTCGGCGAGCGCGCCGGTCGAGGCGACGAACTGCTCGCGGGTGATGGCCTCCGTTCCGGCGGGCCTTCCGGCGAGGTGCAGGTCGTGCCAGACCGTCAGATAGGCGCGGACGATCACGGCCTCCGCCTCCGAACCCTCCTGGTGGCCGAGCGAGCGGGCCACCGAGTGGCCCATCAGCACATGGTCCCGCTCGGTGAGCAGACCGTCCCCGTCGGCGTCGAGGTGGTCGAAACCGTGATTGATCTTCGCGATGAGCAGGTCGTCCGACAATGTGCCCCCTTCGGTGGCCGGCGCTGCGGCTCCACGTCCGCGGCGCGGTGAGCGACGTCACGTCGCCAGCACGCTAACGCCTGGAGCCGTGCTCGCGCAGCAGAACGAAAGCCGAACGACGGTGCCCGGCCGCCCGCTCAGCCCTCCTGGTGGTCGGCCCAGACGTACGACTCCGGCAACAGCTCCGGCACCGGCACGGTGCGCAGCCCGGAACCCCGTCCGACGATGATCCGCACCTGCGGGAAGTAGTCCAGCAGCACCTGGCGGCAGCGCCCGCAGGGCGGGATCACCCCCCGGTCGCGCCAACCCACCCCCGCGCCGCTCCGACCGCCGCTCAGTGCGCCGCCGCCAGCAGCTCCCGGGTGTACTCGGTGTGCGGTGCCTCGAACAGCCGCTCCCGGTCGGCCGACTCCACCAGCCGCCCCCGGTGCATCACCGCGACCCGGTCGCAGAAGTGCCGCACCACCGCGAGGTCGTGCGAGACGAACAGGAAGGCGACGCCGAGCCGTTCGCGCAGCTCCATCAGCAGGTTGAGCACCTGCGCCTGCACCGACACGTCGAGCGCCGAGACCGGCTCGTCCGCGATGATCAGCCGCGGTTCGGGCGCCAGGGCCCGGGCGATGCCGATCCGCTGCCGCTGCCCGCCGGAGAACTCGTGCGGGTAGCGGTCCAGGTGCCCGGCGGGCAGCCCGACCTGCTCCAGCAGTTCGGCCGCGCGCTCGCGCCGCTGCGCCGCGTCCAGCGGGGTGTGCAGCCGCAGCGGGGTGTCGAGGGTCTGGGCGACGGTGCGGCGCGGGTTGAGCGAGGCGTACGGGTCCTGGAAGACCAGCTGGATCTCCCGGCTGAGCCGGCGGCGCAGCTCCCGGTCCGGTCGGGTGACGTCCTGGCCGTCGTAGCGGACGCGTCCGCCGGTGGGGCGTTGCAGCCCGGCCAGCACCCGGGAGGTGGTGGACTTGCCGGAGCCGGACTCGCCGACCAGCCCGAGCGTCTCGCCCGGGGCGATCCGCAGGCTCACCCCCTCCACGGCCCGGACCGGTTCGGCCCGGAGCGAGGGCAGGCGCCGCCGCCCGGGGAAGTGCACGGAGAGCTCCTCCACCTCCACCAGCCACCGCTCGGGTCGCTCAGGGCGCTCGGGGCGCCCGGCCGCCGTCGGCCTGGGCGTGAACGTCCTGGTGGGTGAGGGATCGTCGACCGTCGGAAGTGCGCTGCCCGGTACCGAGTCCAGCCGCAGCGCCGCGCCCACCAGGGCGCGGGTGTACGGGCGGCGCGGCGCGGCGAGCAGTTCGCCGGTCGGCGCGGACTCGACCTCGGCGCCGTCGCGCAGCACCAGGGTGCGGTCCGTCGTTCCGGCGACCACGCCGAGGTCGTGGCTGACCAGCAGCACCGCCGTGCCGTGCTCGCGCTGCAACTCGCCCAGCAGGTCGAGGACCTGGCGCTGGACCCGGGCGTCCAGCGCGGTGGTCGGCTCGTCCGCGACCAGCACCTTCGGGTCGTTCATCAGCGCCATCGCGATCATCACCCGTTGCCGCATCCCGCCGGAGAACTGGTGCGGGTAGTCGCGCAGGCGGGCGGCGGGGATGCCGACCCGGTCGAGCATCGCGGCCGCCCGTCGCCTGGCCTCGGCCCGCCCGGCCGCCGGGTGGTGCAGCCGGTACATCTCGGCGAGTTGGGCGCCGACGCCGTGGAAGGGGCTGAGCGAGGTGAGCGCGTCCTGGAAGACCAGTGCGGCCCGGGCACCCCGCACTCCGCGCAGCACGGACTCCCGGGCGCCCACCAACTCCGTTCCGTCCAGCCGGACCGAGCCGGTGACGGTGGTGGTCCGCGGGTCGTGCAGGCCGAGCAGGGCCAGTCCGACGGTGGACTTCCCGGAGCCCGACTCGCCGACCAGGCCGAGGACTTCACCCGCCGCGAGGTCGAAGGACAGGCCCCGGACGGCGGTCACCGGGGCGCCGCCGCGCGGATCGGCGAACTGGACCGTCAAGTCCCTGACACTGAGCACCGGTTCGGCATCCATCGCACGACCACCTTGGGATTCGGGAGACTTCATCGTTGCGGCTCCTCTCAGCCCAGTCGGATGCGCGGGTCGAGCCAGGCCACCGCCAGGTCCGCCAGCGCGACGAACAGCACCACGAAGCAGGCGGCCAGCAGCACCGCGCCGACCACGGCCG
This sequence comes from Kitasatospora sp. NPDC059160, assembly GCF_042755465.1. NCBI lineage: Bacteria > Bacillati > Actinomycetota > Actinomycetes > Kitasatosporales > Streptomycetaceae > Kitasatospora > Kitasatospora sp. NPDC059160. The sequence continues at coordinate 17,814 of NZ_JBHZCN010000021.1, forward strand.
GCAGGTCCTGCCCGGACACCGCCTGGGCGGCGAACCGCCCGACCCCGTTCAGCCCGAACACCGTCTCGGTGATCACCGCCCCGCCGAGCAGCACCCCGGCCTCCAGCCCGAGCAGCTGCACCAGCGGCCCGGCGGCCCCGCGCGAGGTGTACTTGAGGTGGGCGCGCAGCCGGCCCAGCCCCTTGCCGCGGGCGGTGCGGACGTACTCCTCGTTCATGGTCTCCAGCAGCTGGGAGCGCGAGAGCCGGGCGAACACGGCCGAGTTGACGAAGCCGAGGACGAGCCAGGGGAGCAGCATCCCGCCCGCCCAGGCCGCCGGGTCCTCGCCGGGCGGGGTGTAGGAGGGCAGCGGCAGCAGGCCCGTGGAGTACACCAGCGCCCACTGCGCGAGGTAGCCGAGGAAGTAGATCTGCACGCTCGCGCCGACCAGGGTGAAGGCGGACAGCAGCCGGTCGGTGCGGCGGCCGTGCCGCAGCGCGGAGACGAACCCGGTGCCGAGGCCGAGGACCAGCAGGACGGCGAGCGCCCCGGCGGTCAGCGAGAAGGTGACGGGCAGGTGCTCGGCCAGCGCCTCGGTGACGGGCTGGTGCAGTCGGTAGGAGTAGCCGAGGCAGGGGGCCGCGCAGTGGATGACCGAGCCGTCCACGTCGTTGATGTCCCGCCCGGCGGCCACGCCGACCAGGTAGTCGGTGTACTGGGCGAGCAGTGGTTGGTCCAGGCCCATGCTCTGGCGCACCGCCGCGATCTGTCCGCTGTCGCAGCGCGGGCCGCAGGCGGCGCGGGCGGGGTCGGCGGGCGCGGCGTAGAAGAGGGCGAAGGCGGCGGCGGAGACCGCGAGCAGGACGCCGAGCGCCTGGAGGGTCCGCCGCAGGGCGAAGGAGAGCATGGCCGGTCCGGGGTCGACGGGACGGAAACGGAAACGGAAACGGGGACGGGCCGGGAGCCGGGGGCCTCGGAGTGTCAGCCTCAGAGGCCCCCGAGCCGTCACGACTTCAGGTACAGCCAGGTCAGCCCGACCGCCCCGTAGATCGGGTGGATGAACGCCCCGCCGACGTTGCTGCCGCGCAGCTGGTTGACCGTCGGGTAGGTGAGCGGCAGCACCGGCAGGTCCTTCATCACGGTCTGCTCCAGCGCGTACAGCTCCTTGGCCTTGGCGCGCGGTTCGCCGATCTGGTTGATCCGGTCGATCTCCTTGTCGACCGCGGGGTTGCGGTAGCGCGCGGAGTTGATGTCGCTGCCGGCCCGGCCGTCGAAGGAGAACGGGATCAGCGTGGACGGGGTCGGCCAGTCGACGGAGCTGGTCTCCTCGAACAGGTCGTACGGCGAGTCCGCCCGGTGCACCTCGTCCAGGAAGGCCTTGGGGTCGATCGGCTTGGGCACCACGGTGATGCCCGCCTTGCCGAAGCCGTCCACCAGCACCTGGGCGACGCGCTGCCCGTCCGGGGTGTTCTTGTACGCGTACGTCAGGCTGGCCGGCGCCTGCTTGGCCTTGGCGAGCGCGGCCTTGGCGGCCTCCGGGTCGCCTTCGGGCCTGGCCGGGTCGAGGTCGTACTTCTGCCAGTCGATCAGCGCGGGCGAGCTGAGCGTGGTGGCGAGCTCGCCGGTCCGGGAGCCGCCCTGGACCTGCCGGGCCTGCTGGCGCGGGTAGGCGAGGTTGAGGGCCCTGCGCACCTCGACGTCCGGCACCCGCTCGTTGTTGATCACCAGCTGGGTGACGAAGGCGCCCCGGCGGCCGGAGACGACCAGGTCCTTGGCCTTGGGGTCGGTGTCGGCGGACCGGTACAGCTCGGGGGAGAGCTCGTCGGAGGCGGTGGTGGCGTTGGCGCCGCCGTCCCGCCCGGAGAGGATCTCCTGGTTGCCGTTGAGCGCCTCCTTGCCGTACGTGAACACGAACTTGTCCGGGTACTGGTTGCGGATCGGGTCGGTCTCCGCCTTCCAGGCCGGGTTGCGCTCCAGCACCATGCGGGTGTTCTGGACGTGCTCGACGATCCGGTACGGGCCGCTGGCGAACGGCAGCCGGTCGTAGTCCGTCCCGGTGTCCTTGTCCCGGCGCACCGGCGAGGAGGAGGACTGCGCGGCCATGTACGGCACGTCGGCCTGCGGCTGCGGGAAGTGGAAGACCAGGGTGCACTCGTCCGGGGTCCCGATCGCGTCCAGGTCACCGGCCTGCGGTCCGGCGTACTTGGCGCGCGCGGCCTCGTAGCTGGCCTCGCCGGTGAGCCACTGCGGCCAGTACGGCGGGCCGACCTCGTAGCCCTTGCCGAAGGTGCGCTCGATGCCGTACTTGACGTCCTGGGCGGTGATCGGCTTGCCGTCCTCCCAGGCCACGCCCTCCTTGAGCCGGTACGTCCAGGTGCGCCCGCCGTCGGTCGGGGTGCCGGTGTCGGTGGCCAGGTCGCCGACCAGCTTGGCCTTGCCGTCGACGACCTGGTACTGGGTCAGCTGGCGGCCCCAGAGCAGCGAGGCGTTGTACGAGGCGCCCGCGTAGACCTTCTGCGGGTCCAGGTGGCGGAACTCGACGCTGTTGTACACGTTGACCGTGCCGCCCGGGCGGGCGCCGGGGACGGCCGGGGCGGGGCCCGCGCTGTCCTTCTCGGTGCCGAGCGCCGCGGTCAGCGGCGAGGTCTCCTTGGCCGGGGCCCCGCCGGCGGCGGAGCCGGTGCTGCCGGCGCCTGCCGAGCAGGAGGTCGCCAGCAGGGCGGTGGCGATGACGGCGAGCGACGGTTTGGTCCAGCGCATGGCGAATCCCTCCTTGCCCCGACACGTCCGGTCGGGGCGGGCTCGGATGGTTGATCAGGGGAAGCGGAACGGGAAGCGGAAGCGGAAGGGGGGCTCAGCGGGCGCGGCGCGGGTCCAGCGCGTCCCGGAGGGCGTCGCCGAGCAGGTTGAAGGCGAGCACGAACACCAGCAGGGCCACGCCCGGGAAGACCAGGTAGGTCGGGTCGGCCTGGAAGACCTCCGAGCCGCGCGAGATCATCCGCCCCCAGTCGGGGACGGGCTCGGTGATGCCGACGCCGAGGAAGGACAGCGCGGCCTCGGACGCGACGAAGGTCGGTACGGCCATGGTGGCGTGCACGATCAGCTGGGAGCGGACGTTCGGCAGCAGTTCGTGGACGACGATGTGGAGGCGGCTCGCCCCCTGCGCCCGGGCGGACTGCACGAAATCCCTTTCCCGGAGTGAGCGGACGGTGGCCCGGAGGGAAAGCGCGAGCGGAATCCAGCCGAACGCGGAGAAGACCAGGATCAGCACCAGGAACTGCATCCACTCCGGTTCCGCGGCGCCCGGATCGACCAGTCGGGACTGGATCACCGGGCTGAGCGCGAGCAGCAGGAGCAGGGTCGGAAAGGCCAGCAGCACATTGGCGAGGAACCCGAACAGCCGGTCCGCGATCCCGCCGAGGTAGCCGACCGTGACCCCGGCCAGCACACCGAGCGTGGTGGTCACGGCGGCCGCGGCGAAGGCGATCAGCAGCGAGGTGCGGATGCCGTACAGCAGCTGGGTCAGCACGTCCCGGCCGAGGCCGGGCTCCAGGCCGAACCAGAACTCGCCGGAGATCCCGCCGTTCGGCAGCATCGGCAGGCCGCCGTCGCTGAGCAGGCCGGGAGTGTTCTGGCCGTAGTGCTCGACCGGGTTCTTCCCGTACAGGGCGGCGACCAGCGGCGCGGCCAGGGCGAGCAGCAGGAACAGCAGGACGACGGCGGAGGCGGCGGCGCCGACCCGGTCGCGCAGCACCCGGCGCAGCAGGCTCGGTGCGGCCGGTCCGGGGGTCGGCCCGGGGGCCGGACCGGTAACTGCGACTGTGTCGACCGCTGCCATGAGAGGCGTACTCCCCGAATTCTCCGCCGCCCCATGGGTGAGGGTGCGCTGGTGGGCATTTCCGAACCGGCTCCCGGGGGTTTCCCGGCGGCCGTTCGAGCGCCATCAGATCGGATGCGTCCGGCCTTCCGCAAATCACCGGAAGGCACTCCACGGGAATTCCTGCCGGACTGTTTCGGGAATTGTGGCGGCTTCATTTCCCCGCAACACGGCCGTTGCAGGAGAACGGACATACCGCACCGAAGCGGACGGCCCGTTCCGCATTCTGAGACCTCCGCCACAGTCCCCGGGGTATTGGTACGATCCCGGAGGACCGCGACTGGCGCGTAGGGATGGAATCGACCATCGGGAAGCGGTCCCGTGGATCCTCACGTCGTTGCCGAGCGCCTGGGCCGCCCCGCATCCCCACCAGGAGACCGCCATGGCCCAGTCCGAGCAGACGCCCCACACCACCGCGAGCCCCGCCGCCGACACCTCCTTCCGCAGCGCCCTGGACGTGGTGGCCGGCGTGGAGCCCCGGATCGCCGCCGCCATCGGCCGGGAGCTGGAGGACCAGCGCGCCTCGCTCAAGCTGATCGCCAGCGAGAACTACGCCTCCCCGGCCGTCCTGCTCACCATGGGCAACTGGCTCAGCGACAAGTACGCCGAGGGCACCGTCGGCCGCCGCTTCTACGCGGGCTGCCGCAACGTCGACACCGTCGAGGCGATCGCCGCCGAGCACGCCCGCGAGCTGTTCGGTGCCGAACACGCCTACGTCCAGCCGCACTCGGGCATCGACGCCAACCTCACCGCCTTCTGGGCGGTGCTCTCCCAGCGGGTCGAGAGCCCGGCCCTGGAGCGGGCCGCGGTGCGCAACGTCAACGACCTCACCGAGCAGGACTGGGCCGAGCTGCGCCAGGAGCTCGGCAACCAGCGGATGCTCGGCATGTCGCTGGACACCGGCGGCCACCTCACCCACGGCTTCCGGCCCAACATCTCGGGCAAGATGTTCGAGCAGCGCAGCTACGGCACCGACCCGGTCACCGGCCTGATCGACTACGACGCGCTGCGCGAGACCGCCCGCGAGTTCCGCCCGCTGATCCTGGTGGCGGGCTACTCCGCCTACCCGCGGCTGGTGGACTTCCGCAGGATGCGCGAGATCGCGGACGAGGTCGGCGCGACCCTCATGGTCGACATGGCGCACTTCGCCGGCCTGGTCGCGGGCAAGGTGCTGACCGGCGACCACGACCCGGTGCCGTTCGCCCACATCGTCACCACGACCACCCACAAGTCCCTGCGCGGCCCGCGCGGCGGCATGGTGCTCAGCACCGCCGCCCTGGCCGAACACGTGGACCGCGGCTGCCCGTTGGTGCTCGGCGGCCCGCTCTCGCACGTGATGGCCGCCAAGGCCGTCGCCCTCGCCGAGGCCCGCCGTCCCGAGTTCCGCACCTACGCCCGCGCCGTGGTCGACAACGCCCGGGCGCTCGCCGAGGGCCTGCTGCGCCGCGGCGGCAAGCTGGTCGCCGGCGGCACCGACAACCACCTGGTGCTCGCCGACGTCTCCGGCTACGGCCTGACGGGCCGTCAGGCCGAGGCGGCGCTGCTGGACTCGGGCATCGTCACCAACCGCAACTCCGTCCCGCAGGACCCGAACGGCGCCTGGTACACCTCGGGCGTGCGGCTCGGCACCCCGGCGCTCACCACCCGCGGCCTGGGCACCGCCGAGATGGACGAGATCGCCGCCCTGATCGACACCGTCCTGCGCGGCACCACCCCCACCACCACGGCCAACGGCGCTCCCTCCAAGGCGAACTACGCCCTCGACGAGGCTCTCCGCGACGGCATCGCCAAGCGCGCCGCCGACCTGCTGGCACCGTTCCCGCTCTACCCGGGCGTCGACCTGGCCTGACCGGCCCCTGGCCCGACCGGTCCCTGCTCCGGCCGGCCCCTGCTCCGACCGGGCCGGAGGAGCCCGCCGTGACACCGGGCCGCCGAACCTTCCGTTCGGCGGCCCGGTGGTCGGGCGCCCCGCCCCGGCCGTCAAGTCTCCTAGTACTGGAGCGACTTGTACTGCAGGAACTCCTCCAGTCCGTGCCGCCCCAGCTCGCGGCCGAGCCCGGAGTCCTTGTAACCGCCGAACGGGGCCAGCGGGTTGAACCGGCCGCCGTTGAGGTCCACCTGTCCGGTGTCCAGCCGGCGGGCGAAGGCGGCGGCGGTGTCGGTGGTCGCCGCCCAGACGCCGCCGGCCAGCCCGTAGGCGGTGCCGTTGGCGATCTCGACGGCGTGGTCCTCGTCGTCGTAGCGCAGGACCACCAGGACGGGGCCGAACACCTCCTCCTGGGCCACCGTCATCTCCGGGGTGACGTCGGCGAGGACGGTCGGCCGGACGTAGTGGCCGGTGGGGAGTTCGGCCAGTGGCTCCGGACCGCCGGCCACCAGCCGGGCGCCCTGGGCGAGCGCGTCCGCCAGGTAGCCGCGCACCCGCTCCAGCTGCCGGGCGTTGACCAGCGGGCCGATCCGGGTCCGCGGGTCGGCCGGGTCGCCCGGGACGTACTTCTCGGCGGCCTTGGCGGCGAGCGCGACCGCCTCCTCGTACTGGTCCGCGTGCACCAGCAGCCGGGTCCAGGCGCTGCACGTCTGGCCGGAGTTGGCGAAGACGTTGGCGACGTTCACGTTCACCGCCCGGGCCAGGTCGGCGCCCGGCAGCACCACGTTGGCGGACTTGCCGCCCAGCTCCAGCGCGACCCGCTTGAGCCCGCGCCCGGCCGCCTCGGCGACCTGCCGGCCGACGGCGGTGGAGCCGGTGAAGGACACCACGTCCACCTCCGGATGGGCGGCGAGCGCCGCGCCCGCGACCGCCCCGGTGCCGGTCACCAGGTTGAACACCCCGGCCGGGAAGCCGGCTTCGTCCACCAGCCGGGCGAACAGCCGGGCCACCAGCGGGGTGTCCTCGGCCGGCTTGAGGACCACCGGGCAGCCGGCCGCCAGCGCCGGGACGACCTTGGCCACGATCTGGTGCAGCGGGTAGTTCCACGGCGTGATCGCCGCGACCACCCCGGCCGGTTCGGCGAACACCACCGAGTTGCCGATCCGCTCCTCGAAGGGGTAGCCGGCCAGCAGGCTCAGGTACGAGGTCGCCACGGTCAGCGGCAGCCCGGCGTGCACGGCCCCGGCGAAGCCGACCGGGGCGCCCAGCTCGGCGACCACGGTCGAGGTGATCTCGGCCTGGGCGTCGGCCAGTCCGTCCCGCAGCCGGGTGAGCGGCGCCAGCCGCTCCTCGCGGGTGGCGGCGGCCCAGCCCCGGGCCGCCCGGCGGGCCGCCGCGACCGCGGCGTCGACGTCGGCCGCCGCACCGGCCGGTACGGTGGCGAGCACCCGCTCGGTGGCGGGGTTGAGCACGGCGATCGTGCCGGAGTCCCGGGAGGGCCGCCAGGCGCCGTCGATGTACTGGTCGCCGTACTCCGCGTACTCCTGCTCCACGGATCGTCCTTTCCACTGGTCAGCCGCCGTTCGGCCGACAGGGCGAGTCGGAAGGTCAGTCAAGGCGGCCGGACGGCCGCGCACAAGAGCCGATCCCGCCTCGGCCGGACAGGGCACCCGTCGCGGTGGGCGGCGGACTCCGCGGCGGGGGCCTACTGTCGATGGGGGGCGCCTCGTGCACGAGCGGTGATCCGGTCCGTGCCCGGGGCCGGGCAGGCCGCCACCGCGCCGAGGTGCGGCTCGGAACCCGCAGGTCATCCGCACTGCTAAGGAGCATCCCGTGACCGACACCGCGTTGAAGGGCGAACCGCAGCAGCCCGTCGGGCCGGCCGTGTTGGAGGACGTACCGGGATGGTTCTGGGACCACGACCGGCACTCCTTCGAGTGGTTCCTCGGGCGCCAGGCGGAGCGGGGCGTCACCGGCCACCTCATGGAGATGGGCGCCTACCTCGGCCGCAGCGCGATCGTGATCGGGGAGCACCTCCGGCCCGGGGAGACGTTCACCGTCTGTGACCTGTTCGACTCGGACGCGCCGGACGACGAGAACTCCAGCGAGATGGACCACTCCTACCGGAAGACGCTGACCCGCTCGGCCTTCGAGGCCAACTACCTGTCCTTCCACGACCGGCTGCCGGACATCGTCCAGGCCCCGACCTCGGCGCTCGCGGGCGGACGGGTCCCGGCGGGGGCCTACCGCTTCGTCCACATCGACGCCTCGCACCTGTACGAGCACGTGGTGGGCGACCTCCAGGTGGCCCGGACCGCGCTGCAGGACCAGGGCGTCGTGGTCCTGGACGACTACCGGTCCCAGCACACCCCCGGCGTCGCCGCGGCGACCTGGGAGGCGGTGTTCAACCACGGCCTCAGGCCGATCGTGCTCACCGAGTGCAAGTTCTACGGCACCTGGGGCGACCCGGAGCCGTTCCAGCGCGACCTGCTCGACCGGGTGGACCTCGCCGTCGGCTGCGAGCTCAGCGCCGAGACCCTCAACCACCGGCAGGTGCTGCGGATGACCGGCAGTACGGAGGGCATCCGGCCGTTCCGCCCCTCCCGGCACCGGCCGGGGGCGGCCGGGGCGCCGGCGCCCGAGGACGCGTACCGGACGGCCCGGGACGAGGCCGCGCTGGACCTCGCCGCCCGCCGCGCCCGCGCCGCCGAGGCGCGCCGCCCGGTCAACGTCGCCAAGCGCGCCGCCAAGGACCTGCTGCCCCCGCTGCTCACCTCGGCGATCCGCCGCGCCCGCCGGGGCTGACCCGGGCCGCCCCGGCCTCCCGCCCAGGTCTCCCGCCCCGGCGACGCCGAAGGGCCGGTCGGAAACCCGACCGGCCCTTCCTTGCTGTGTACCCGCTCAGACCCGCGAAGGCTCCGCGGCCCCGGCGGACGCCTCAGCCTCCGCCTCGGCCGCCAGCTCGCGGCGCACCTCGGCCAGCGAGGGGTTGGCCCAGGCGCTGGCGACGCCCCAGTAGTAGAAGGCCAGGCCGATCGCGGCCACGATCAGCAGGTCCCAGCCCTCCGGCAGGTAGCCGTGCCCGCCGAAGTCGGAGCTGCCGGCCCAGGAGACCCCGGCCATCACGAACAGGTAGGCGATCATCCAGGCGCCCGCCTTGAGGTGCGGCTTCAACTGCTCGAAGGGCTTGCGCAGCTCGTACCAGGCCCAGATCGGCAGACCGGCGGCCATCAGCAGGATGACCTTGCCGGTGAGGGGCCAGCGGGCCCAGTACAGCACCAGCGAGCCGAAGACCATCGCGACCGGCGCGATCACCGGCATGGCCTTGAGCTTCACCGGGCGCTGGAGGTCCGGCGCGAGGCGGCGCAGCGCCATCACGGCGACCGGGCCGGTGATGTACGAGATCACCGTGGCGACGGAGACGATCTCGGCCAGCGAGCCCCAGCCGCGGAAGACCGCGAGGAACAGGAAGGCGACCACCAGGTTGAGCAGCAGCGCCGGGCGCGGGATGCCGGTCTTGGCGTCGACCTTGCCGAAGAGCTTCGGCAGGTGGCCGTTCTCCTGCACGCCGTGGATCATGCGCGAGGTGGTGGCGGCGTAGATCATGCCGGTGCCGGACGGCGAGACGAAGGCGTCCGCGTAGAGCAGCAGCGCGAGCCAGTTGATGCCCCAGGCGATCGCGAGGTCCGCGAGCGGCGAGGTGTAGGAGAGGCTGCTCCAGCCGTTCGACAGGTCGGCGGCCGGGATGGCGCCGATGAACGCGATCTGCAGCGCGACGTAGATCACCAGGGCGATCAGGATCGAGCCGATGACGGCCTTGGGCAGCGACTTGCCGGGGTTGCGGGCCTCGCCGGCCAGGTTGAGCGGCGACTGGAAGCCGTTGAAGGCCCAGACGATGCCGGAGACGGCGACGGCGGTGAACACCGCGCTCCAGCCGTTCGGGGCGAAGCCGCCCGGCTGGGTGAAGTGCGAGGTGTCGAAGTGCGCGAGGAGCAGCGCGCCGGCGGTCAGCGTCGGCACGACGACCTTGAACACGGTGATCGCCGTGTTGGTCTTGGCGAACAGCGTGATCGCGAACCAGTTGAGGACGAAGTACACGACCAGCAGCACGCTGGCCAGTGCCACCCCGCTGAGGGTGAGTTCCTTGCCGTCGTACAGGCCCTTGGCCCAGTCGAAGTGCCAGGAGCTCATGTACTGGACGGACGCGGTGGCCTCACCCGGGATGACCGAGACGATGGCGATCCAGTTGGCCCAGGCGGCCAGGTAGCCGGCCAGCGAGCCGTGCGAGTACTGGCCGTACCGGACCATGCCGCCGGCCTTGGGGAACATCGACCCGAGCTCGCTGTAGGTGAGCGCGATGGTGAGCGCCACGGCGGCGCCGATCACCCAGGCGAGGATCGAGGCGGGGCCGGCCAGCCTGGCGGCCCGCTCGGCGCCGAACAGCCAGCCGGAGCCGATGATCGAGCCGAGCCCGACCGCGGTCAGGCTGATCGTGCCGAGCGATCGGCGGTAGTTCTGGTGTGATGCCTTGGGCGAATCGGGCTCACTCAACGTATCGGTCCTCTCGCTCGGGGTTCAGCGGATGGTGTCGGCGCTTTTACGGTTTTGGGTCGGTATTCCGGACAAACCCCAGCAGCCTATGGTTCCAAATGGGGCGAATACCTCAGAGGAAGCTCAAACCGCCCGATCGTTGCCATCTCGTGTCCGGTTTCCGGACGGCCGGGACCGCTCAACGAGACCGGCGCCACACCGCCGTCGGCGGTGGATCGCGAGGGGGAGTCGGCCGTGGGCCGGAAAAAAGAAATTCCCCGCGGGATCCTTTCGGATTCCACGGGGAATTTCGATTGTGTCCGAGGGGGGACTTGAACCCCCACGCCCGATAAAGGGCACTAGCACCTCAAGCTAGCGCGTCTGCCATTCCGCCACCCGGACAGGGTGTGTGCTTCGGGGGCTTTTCTCTCGCCCCCTCGGCGACAGAGAGAACATTACCAGGCTTCCGGAGTGCTTCTCACCTGCGTTTCCTCGGCCCCACCGCGGCCTCCACCTCGGCCCCCACCGCCGTCCCCGCCACGCCCCCGTCCGAGGGGCCGGGGCCGTGGGACGCCCGGCCCGTCCGGACCGGCCGGGCCGGCTCGCGAGGGGGCTCGAACACCGGGCGAAGCGGTGGCGAGGGCGAAGCAAACGATCCGTTAAGCCCCCGCCCGCGATCGATTCCGGTCGGAACCGATCCGACACGGGCAACTTGTCGACGCTGCCACGGAGGCACCGACCGCTCTCCTAGCCTCTGTGGACCGAGGGCGCCATGATGCGGATCGCCTGATTCCCGGGTCGCGGACGAAGGGCGGCTGGACGTGGAGCAGATCAGCGGGGCGGCGAAGGCCGAGCCGAGACGCGGCGCCCGGTCGGGCCGCCGACCGACGGCCGACGGTCCCGTCGAGGGCGTGTGGCGCTTCCGGGTGCCCGCCGTCGAGGCCTCCGTGCCGCGCACCCGCCACGCGGTGCGGGACCGCCTGCTGGCCCAGGGCATGACCGGGGTGCGCTACCAGGAGCTGGTGGACGACGTGCTGCTGATCGTCTCCGAGCTGGTCGGCAACGCGGTGAAGCACGCGGCCGAGCTGTCGCCCGAGGTGACCACCGAGCTGTCGGTGCGCCGGGGCTGGGTGCGGGTCTCGGTCGAGGACGGCGACCCGTACCGGCCGAAGGCCCTGGAGAGCGACACCGGCCGTACCGGCGGGCGCGGCCTGCTGCTGGTGAAGAGCGTCACCCTCCAGGCGGGCGGGGTGTGCGACGTCGAGCACACGGGGGAGGGCGGCAAGGTCATCTGGGCCTCGCTGCCCGTCCCCCCGGAGCCCGGGTCCTGACGGGCGCCCTCCCGCACGGGGACGGCGCCCCCTCGCACGAGGGCGGCCGCCCCCGGCCGGGGACGGCCACCCCCACGGACTCCCGTCCGCTACCAGTCCCGACCGGCGATCTCCCGGATCCCCGGCAGCGCGGCCTCGAAGACGGTCTCGAACCAGACCGAGAACGGCCGCTCGGCCCGCAGCTCGCGCAGCTCCTGCGCGGTCACGAAGGCGAAGTCCTCGACCTCCTCCGGGTTCGGCCGCACCGGCGCGGTGACCAGCCCGACGAACAGGTGGTTCCACTCCCGCTCGATCAGCCCGGTGGCCTCGTCCGGCAGGTCGTAGCGGACGGTGCCGGCCTCGCAGAGCAGCGCCGGCGCGAGGCCCAGCTCCTCGGCGGTGCGCCGGGCGGCGGCCACGAAGGGCGGCTCGTCCGGGTACGGGTGCCCGCAGCAGGTGTTCGACCAGACGCCGGGGGAGTGGTACTTGCCGAGCGCCCGGCGCTGCAGCAGCATCCGGCCCTGGCGGTCGAACAGGAAGACCGAGAAGGCCCGGTGCAGCCGGCCCGGCTGCTGGTGGGCCCAGAGCTTCTCGCCGGTGCCGATGGTGACGCCCTCGTCGTCGACCAGTTCCAGCAGGATCCCGGTGCTCGCGGGGGCGGTGGCCCGGGGGTCGACCGTCACGTCTGTCTCCACGTCCAGGCCGCTGTCGATCTCGGCGGCGAAGTGGGTCGGGTCGGTCGGCGGACTCTGGGGCATGGGGCCTCTTTCGGAAGGGGGGAGCGGGAGCAACGGGAGCGTCGAGCGCGTCGTGGGCACCCGTCGGGGGGCTCGGGACGCGGCGCGGGCACCGGCGCCGTCGTCGGGCTCCAGTCTGCCGTATGGGTGGCGGTCCGGACGGGTCCCACGCACAACCGGGCGGATCATGACGCGGGGCGGTCCGGATCCGTACCGGAATCGGTCCGGGACGCCCCGGAAGGGTCATTCGTCCCGAAGGCCAGTTCGGTATCCGTTCCCATCCTGTTCGATCACCGCACCTCCACCGTGTCGTCACCCCGGCGCCTCCGGCCGCGTTCGGGTGCGTCGCCCGGGTCGCCTACCATCGCTTACGACACGCTGCCCGGATCTGTGCCGGTCCGGCGCGCCGCCGCCGGGCCCGGCCGTACGCCGGGCCGACCGGCGACAGCGCCGCCGGGCCCGTCGGCACATCCCCGCGCGGACCGCACGACGCACCACGGATCAGGAGACCCCGCATGATCGGCCTCGTTCTGGCAGCCGGCGCCGGCCGCCGGCTGCGCCCGTACACCGACACCCTGCCCAAGGCGCTGGTGCCGGTCGACGGGGAGCGGACCGTCCTGGACCTCACCCTGGGCAACTTCGCCGAGGTCGGACTGCGCGACGCGGCGATCGTCGTCGGCTACCGCAAGGAGGCGGTGTACGACCGCAAGGACGCCCTGGAGAGCAAGTACGGGGTCAAGCTCCACCTGGTCGAGAACGACAGGGCCGAGGAGTGGAACAACGCCTACTCGCTCTGGTGCGCCCGCGAGCTGTTCGCCGAGGGCCTGCTGCTGGCCAACGGCGACACCGTCCACCCGGCCTCCGTCCAGCGCACCATGCTGGAGGGCAACCAGCGCCTCGTCGAGGAGGGCCGGGCCCCCGGCATCCTGCTCGCCCTCGACACGGTGAAGAAGCTCGCCGACGAGGAGATGAAGGTCGTCGTCGACCCGGCCGCCGGCATGCGCCGCATCACCAAGCTGATGGACCCGGCCGAGGCGACCGGCGAGTACATCGGCGTCACGGTGATCAACCCGGCCGCCGCCGCCGACCTGACCGACGCGCTGCGCGCCACCTACGAGCGCGACCCCCAGCTGTACTACGAGGACGGCTACCAGGAGATGGTCGACCGGGGCCTGCGGATCGACGTCCAGCCGATCGGCGAGGTCTCCTGGGTCGAGGTCGACAACCACGACGACCTGGCGAAGGCCCGGGAGATCGCGTGCCAGTACTGACCCGACTGGTCCCGTCGCCGCTGTTCGCGGAGATCCGCCCGGGCGCGCTGGACGCGCTCGGCGGCATCCTCGCGGACCAGAGGCTGTCGGCCTCGGGCCGGATCGCGGTGGCGATCAGCAACGGCTCCGGCGCCGCGATGCGCGCGCGCCTGGAGCCGGCCCTGCCCGGCGCCGACTGGTACAACGTGGACGACGGCAGCCTCGACAGCGCGGTGCGCTTCGCCGAGGAGATGCGCGGCAAGCACTACGACGCGGTCGTCGGCCTCGGCGGCGGCAAGATCATCGACGCCGCCAAGTACGCCGCCGCCCGGGTCGGCCTGCCGGTGGTCGCGGTGGCCACCAACCTCGCCCACGACGGCATCTGCTCCCCGGTCTCCACCCTCGACAACGACGCCGGCCGGGGCTCCTACGGGGTCCCCGGCCCGATCGGCATCATCGTCGACCTGGACGTGATCCGGCAGGCCCCGCAGCGCTTCGTGGCGGCCGGGATCGGGGACGTCGTCTCCAACATCTCGGCCTGCGCGGACTGGGAGTTGTCGCACACCGTCACCGGCGAACCGGTGGACGGGCTGGCCGTCGCGATGGCCCGCTCGGCCGGTGAGAACCTGCTCCGGCACCCAGGGAACATTCAGGACCAGGACCTCCTGACGGCCCTCGCGGAAGCCCTGGTACTGTCCGGCATCGCGATGAACATCGCGGGCAGCACCCGACCCTCGTCGGGCGCCTGCCACGAGATCTCGCATGCCCTGGACGTGCTGTACCCCAAGCGTTCCGCCCAGCACGGCGAACAGGTCGGCCTCGGCGCGGCGTTCGCCAGCTTCCTGCGGGGCGAGCGCGAGCTGACCGGTCTGATCGTGGAGCGCCTGGCGAGCCACGGGCTGCCGGTGACCGCGGCTCAGATGGGTTTCACCGAAGCGGAGTTCACCGAGGCGGTGCACTACGCTCCGAACACCCGCCCGGGCCGCTACACCATCCTGGAACACCTCGACCTCTCCCCTTCCGCAATCAGGGACGCGTACGCCGACTATGTCCAAGCCGTCAACAGCTGACCCCTCCACCGCGGGCGCCGAGCGGCCCCCGGTGGACCTGACCCGCCGGCCCTCGATCGAGGAACTGCGGGCGGTGATCCACCCGGAGGGCATGCTCCAGCGCCGCAGCGCCGAGCACTGGGCCGGGCGCCTCTACATGCGGAAGATCTCCTTGCGGATCACCCGCGTGCTGTCCACCATGACGGCGATCACGCCCAACGGCCTGACCTACCTGATGATGCTCACCGGCATCCTGGCCGGTGCCGCCCTGGTCGTGCCGGGCATCACCGGCGCCGTCCTGGGCGCGCTGCTGATCCAGGTCTACCTGCTGCTGGACTGCGTGGACGGCGAGGTGGCCCGCTGGCGCCGGCAGACCTCGCTCACCGGCGTCTACCTGGACCGGGTCGGGCACTACATGTCCGAGGCGGCCCTGCTGACCGGCCTCGGCCTGCGCGCCACCGACCTGCTGCACCGCGAGGGCGGCGGCTCGCACTGGGAGTGGGCGTTCCTGGGCACGCTGGCCGCGCTCGGCGCGATCCTGATCAAGTCCGAGACGGACCTGGTGGACGTGGCCCGCGCCCGCAGCGGCCTGACGGCCGTCGAGGACAGCGCCTCGGTGCCGCGGTCCGCCTCGGTGGCCAAGGCCCGCCGGGCCGCCTCGCTGCTCAAGTTCCACCGCCTGGTCGGCGCGGTCGAGGCCTCGCTGTTCATCCTGGCGGCCGGGATCGCCGACGCGGTCCACGGCGGACTGTTCTTCACCCGGATCGCGGTCGTGGTGCTGGCGGCCATCGCCATGCTGCAGACCGTGCTGCACCTGCTGAGCATCGTCCTTTCGAGCAGGCTCCGATGACCACTTCCACGTCCTCCACCACCGCGGAGAACTTCCGCCTCGGCGTCGTCATCATCACCATGGGCAACCGGCCCGCCGAGCTCAACGCCCTGATCGACTCCGTCCGCGCCCAGGAGGGCCCGGAGGTCGAGTTCGCCGTGGTCGGCCAGGGCGCGAAGCTGCCGTCGCTGCCGGCCGGCGTGCGCAGCGTCGAGCTGCCGGAGAACCTGGGCATCCCGGGCGGGCGCAACGTCGGCATCGAGCTGTTCGGGCCGGACGGCCGGGAGGTGGACGCCGTCCTCTTCCTGGACGACGACGGCCTGCTGCCGCGCACCGACTCCGCCCGCCTGCTGCGCGAGGCCTTCACCGCCGACCCGGAGCTGGGCATCGTCTCCTTCCGGATCGAGGACCCGGACACCGGCGTCACCCAGCGCCGGCACGTCCCCCGGCTGCGCGCCAGCGACCCGATGCGCTCCTCCCGGGTGACCACCTTCCTGGGCGGCGCGAGCGCCGTGCGCTGCAAGGTGTTCGAGCAGGCCGGGCAGCTGCCGGCCGAGTTCTTCTACGCCCACGAGGAGACCGACCTCGCGTGGCGCGCCCTGGACGCGGGCTGGGCCATCGACTACCGGGCGGACGTGGTGCTGCACCACCCCGCCACCTCGCCGGCCCGGCACGCCGCCTACTTCCACAACGTGGCCCGTAACAGGGTCTGGCTCGCGAGGCGGAACCTTCCGGCCCCGTTGGTGCCTCTCTATCTGGGAACCTGGTTTCTGCTGACCCTGGCCCGACGTCCCTCCGCGGAGGGGCTGAAGGCCTGGCTGAGCGGTTTCCGGGCGGGCTTCCGCGAACCCTGCGGTCCGCGGAAGCCCATGCGATGGCGTACCGTCTGGCGACTGACCAGGATGGGACGTCCTCCGATCATCTGATTGGATCAGAGGATCGATCGCCGTGGCCGGTGACCACACACCGGCCGGAACCCCCCCCGTGACCCCAGGATCCCCATCGGCGCAAGGCCGGCGGACCCCCGCCGACCGGCCGCTCCGACCGATCCCGCGCGAAGGACGAATGTGTCGACAGTGAGTGAACCCGTCAGCCTCTCAGCCCCGAGGGGGGCGGACGCGGGCCTGACCCCGAAGCAGCTTGCGGACAAGTACGGTCTGTCGGTGAGCGGTGCCCGCCCCGGTCTGTTCGCCTACACCAAGCAGCTCTGGGCCAGGCGCCACTTCATCTGGGCCTTCGCCACCGCCCGCCTGGTGGCCCAGTACACCGACGCCAAGCTCGGGCAGCTCTGGCAGGTCGTGACCCCGCTGCTCAACTGCGGCGTGTTCTACCTGGTCTTCGGCGTGATCCTGAAGAGCAAGGACAACTTCCCGCCGAACACCTACATCGCCTGGCTCTGCATCGGCGTCTTCGTCTTCCAGTTCACCCAGAACGCGGTGCAGTCCGGCACCCGGGCGATCTCCGACAACCTCGGCCTGATCCGCGCGCTGCACTTCCCGCGCGCCAGCCTGCCGATCGCCTTCACCGTGATCCAGCTCCAGCAGCTGCTGATCTCGATGGTGGTGCTGGTCATCACCGTGCTGGCCGCCGGCATCACCCCCGGCAAGACCTGGCTGCTGATCGTCCCGGCGCTGTTCCTCCAGACCCTGTTCAACATCGGCGTCTCGCTGATCTTCGCCCGGATCGGTTCCAAGACCAGCGACATCTCCCAGCTGATCCCGTTCGTGATGCGGGCCTGGATGTTCCTGTCCGGCGTGATGTTCAGCATCCAGGACAAGGTCTCGACCTGGCCGCACTACCTCCAGACGATCATGGCCGTCAACCCGGCCTCGGTCTACATGGACCTGCTCCGGCACGCCTTCGCGCCGGTGATCTACAACAAGCACCTGCCCGCGCACCAGTCGCTGCCGCCGCACCAGTGGACCTACGGCATCGCCTGGGCGGTCGGGATCTTCGTCATCGGATACGTCTTCTTCTGGAAGGCCGAGGAGGAGTACGGCCGTGGCTGACACCGACCTGAGCAAGCGCGACGCCGTGGCCGACACCAAGATCGCCCGCGAGCCCACCGTCGTCGTCGACGACGTGCACATCGTCTACCGGGTGCACGGCGCCGGTTCCGGCAAGGGCAGCGCCACCTCGGCGCTGAGCCGCATCATCAGCCGCAAGCGCTCCTCCGGCGTGCGCGAGGTGCACGCGGTCAAGGGCATCAGCTTCACCGCCTACAAGGGCGAGGCGGTCGGTCTGATCGGCTCCAACGGCTCCGGCAAGTCGACCATGCTGGCCGCCATCGCGGGCCTGCTGCCGACCGAGAAGGGCGGCATCTACACCAACGGCCAGCCCTCGCTGCTGGGCGTCAACGCGGCCCTGATGAACGAGCTGAGCGGCGAGCGCAACGTCGTCCTGGGCTGCCTGGCGATGGGGATGTCGCCGGCCGACGTGCGGGCGCGCTACCAGGACATCGTCGAGTTCTCCGGGATCAACGACAAGGGGGACTTCATCTCCCTGCCGATGCGCACCTACTCCTCCGGCATGGGCGCCCGGCTGCGCTTCTCCATCGCCGCCGCCAAGACCCACGACGTGCTGCTGATCGACGAGGCCCTGGCCACCGGTGACCAGGCCTTCCAGCAGCGCAGCAAGAAGCGCATCGACGAGCTGCGCGGCTCCGCCGGTACGGTCTTCCTGGTCAGCCACGACAACAACTCGATCCGCGAGGTCTGCGAGCGGACCATCTGGATCGAGGCCGGCGAGCTGGTCATGGACGGCCCGACCGACGAGGTCGTCGGCCGCTACGAGCGCGGCGAGCGCCCGTAACGCCCAGCCGTCGCAGCGCCTGGCACCGCAGGGCCCCGGCACTCCAGGGCCGGCTCCGGGAACACCCCGGAGCCGGCCCTTCGGCGTGCGCCGCTACCCCGGGTGGCCCGCCGCCGCGGGGGTGAGCGCCACCGTGCGCCGGGCGGGGCGCTCTTCTCGGGCGCGGCGCGTGGTGTCAGGCTGGGGGCGCGGGGGCGGTGTGCCGTACGTGACGCCCGCGCTCGGACGCGTGTCCGAGTCGGACCGGTGGTACCGAGCGGTGTAGAACGGGGGAGTGACTGCAGTGTCGGCTTCGGCCCAGCCCAGAGATACGCCGGTGAACCCTTCCGCGGGACAGACCCTGGAGAAGGCGGGCGCGGAGAACTTCCCGGTCGCCCCCTTCTTCCTGCCCGCGGCCTGGCGCGACGACCTGATGGCGGTCTACGGCTTCGCCCGGCTGGTCGACGACTCCGGCGACGGCGACCTGGCCGATCCGGCCGCCACCGCGGGCCTGCTGGGGATCGAGCAGCGGCCCCCCGCCACTCCTTCGGCCCAGTCCGGCCCGCCGGGCCCGGCGGAGGTCTCCTTCCGGCTCGCCCTGCTCGACGGGCTGGAGCGCGACCTCGACCGGGTGTTCGAGACCGCGCTGCGCTCCGCCGGTGCCGAGCAGCCCCGGCACCCGCTGCTGGGCGCCCTCGTCCCGCTGGTCGACCGGCACGGCCTGACGCCCGAGCCGTTCCGCCGTCTGATCGAGGCCAACCGGGTGGACCAGACCACCGCCCGCTACGCCACCTACGACGACCTGGTCGGCTACTGCACGCTCTCCGCCGACCCGGTCGGCCGCCTGGTGCTGTCCATCGCCGGCGTCTCCACCCCCGAGCGGATCGCCCTCTCGGACGCCATCTGCACCGCCCTCCAGCTGGTCGAACACCTCCAGGACGTGGCCGAGGACCTCTCGCGCGGCCGGATCTACCTCCCCGCCGAGGACCTGGAGCGCTTCGGCGTCACCGAGGAGGAGCTCGCCGAACCCACCGCGACCGGTGCGGTCCGGGAACTGATCGCCTTCGAGGCCGAACGGGCCCGCACCCTGCTCGACCGCGGCGCACCATTGGTAGGTACGGTTCGGGGAAGGCTTCGACTGCTCCTGGCGGGATTCACCGCAGGCGGCTACGCGGCCCTGGCGGCCGTCGAGGACGCCGGGTACGACGTGCTCGCCCGGCAGGCGAAGCCGGACAAGCGCCGCCTCGCAGCGAAGGCGGCGGCCATCTTCGCGAAGGGAAGGTGAACGCCCGAGTGGCGGCATCACCACTGGCGTCGGCCCCGGTCATGGCGGCGTACCGGTACTGCGAGGCAGTCACCGGACTGCAGGCACGCAACTTCAGCTACGGCATCCGCCTGCTGCCCGAGCCCAAGCGACTGGCCATGTCGGCCCTGTACGCGCTGGCCCGCCGGGTGGACGACATCGGCGACGGCGACCTCCCGGCCGACCGCAAGGCCGAGGCCCTGGTGCGCACCCGGGAGCTGGTGGACGAAGTCCGCTCCGGGGCGGTCGCCGAGGACGACACCGACCCGATCAAGGTCGCCCTGGCCGACGCGGCCCGGCGCTTCCCGATCCCGCTCGGCGGCTTCGACGAGCTGATCGACGGCGTGGAGATGGACCTCAAGGGCGCCGAGTACCAGACCTACGAGGAGCTCAAGGTCTACTGCCGCTGCGTGGCCGGCGCCATCGGCCGGCTCTCGCTGGGCGTCTACGGCTGCGAGGACCCGGAGCGCGGGGCGCAGTACGCGGACACCCTGGGCCTGGCCCTGCAGCTCACCAACATCCTGCGCGACCTGCGCGAGGACGCCCTGACCGGCCGCACCTACCTGCCCACCGAGGACCTGGCCAGGTTCGGCTGCGAGCAGGGCTTCGCGCTGCCCAAGCCGCCGGTCGGCGCGGACTTCACCGGGCTGGTGGCCTTCGAGGCCGCCCGCGCCCAGGCCGCCTTCGAGGAGGGCCTGCGGCTGCTGCCCCTGCTCGACCGCCGCAGCCGCGCCTGCACCGCCGCGATGGCCGGGATCTACCACCGGCTGCTCGGCCGGATCGCCGCCGACCCGGAGTCGGTGCTGCGCGGCCGGGTGTCGCTCCCGGGCTGGGAGAAGGCGTACGTGGCGCTTTCCGGGCTCGCCGGGGGGCGTTCTTGATTCTCGCCACGGTTCTGTCACGCTGTGTCAGCGGGGAATCACATCAGGGTGGCGCCGTGTCGACCGCGGCGCCGGCCGTGAGCGCGCCGGCGGCAGCGACCGTCGCCGGGCGGTCCGGCGACTGCGAGGGGGAGGGCCGATGACCGGGCGAGCCGATGCCGCGCGCCCGGCCGCCGTCGTGGTCGGCGGCGGCCTGGCCGGGATCACCACCGCCCTGCGGCTGGCCGAGGCCGGCCACCGGGTCACCCTCGCCGAGGGGCGCCCCCGGCTCGGCGGCCTGGCCTTCTCCTTCCAGCGCGGCGACCTGACCGTCGACAACGGCCAGCACGTCTTCCTGCGCTGCTGCACCGCCTACCGCGGGCTGCTGGAGCGCCTGGGCGCCACCCGGATGACCCACCTCCAGGACCGGCTGGACGTCCCGGTGCTCTCCGTCACCGGCCCCGCCGGGGCCCCGGTGCGGACCCTCGGCCGCCTGCGGCGGGCCGGCCTGCCCGTCCCGCTGCACCTGGCCGGCAGCCTCGCCCGCTACCCGCACCTGTCCCCGGCCGACCGCGCCCGGGTGGTCCGCGGCGCGCTCGCCCTCAAGGGCCTGGACCTCGCCGACCCGGCGCTGGACGGGCTCTCCTTCGGCGAGTGGCTGCGCCGCAACGGGCAGAACGCCGCCACCACGGCCGCGCTCTGGGACCTGGTCGGCGTCGCCACCCTGAACGCCCGGGCCGACCAGGTGTCCCTGGCGCTCGCCGCGATGGTCTTCAAGACCGGGCTGCTCTCCGACCCGGGGGCCTCCGACATCGGCATCGCCGCCGTCCCGCTCGGCGCTATCCACCACGACCGGGCGCTCGCCGAGCTGGAACGCGCCGGCGTGCGGGTGCTGCTGCGCGCCCGGGTCGCGGAGCTCAAGCCGGCCGCGCCCCAGCACGCCGTCCGGCTGGAGGGCGGCCAGTCGGGCACCGGCGAGCTGCTCACCGCCGACACCGTGGTGCTGGCCGGCGCCCAGGACACCGCGGCCGCCCTGCTGCCGCCGGGCGCCGTCCCCCACCGGCTGGAGGACTTCGGCACCACGCCGATCCTCAACGTGCACGTGGTCTACGACCGCAAGGTGCTGCGCCGGCCGTTCTTCGCCGCGCTCGGCAGCCCGGTCCAGTGGGTCTTCGACCGCACCACCCACTCCGGGCTGGCCGGTACCCCGATCGGCCGCGCCCACCCCGGCGCCCAGTACCTGGCGCTGTCCCAGTCCGCCGTCCAGGACGAGATCGACCTGCCGGTCGCCGAGCTGCGCGAGCGCTACCTGCCCGAGCTGGCCCGGCTGCTGCCGGCCGCCGCCGGCGCCGAGGTGCTGGACTTCTTCGTCACCCGGGAGCGCACCGCGACCTTCGACGGGGCGCCCGGCAGCGCCGCGCTGCGGCCCGGGGCCACGACCGGCGTCCCCGGCCTGCTGCTGGCCGGCGCGTGGACCGCCACCGGCTGGCCCGCGACCATGGAGGGCGCGGTGCGCAGCGGCCACGCCGCCGCCGACGCCGCGCTGGCCGCGGCCGGTGCCAGGGTGCCGGTGGACCGGGGCGACGGGCGGTGGCCCAGGTGACGGCGGGGCCTGCGGCCGGAGAGCCCGCCAGAGCCGACGGGCGTACCGTCGGCCCCATCGGCCGTACCGACACCGAGCGCCGCGGCACCACCCGCTTCGGCGCCGCCCGCTTCGACACCAGCCGCACCGACAGTACCCGGCCGCCCCGTGCGGTCCGGCACCACGAGGGAGAGGGAACGCACGTGGAGTCACGCACCGGCATCGCCGTCGGAGGCACGGCGCACGCCGAACCGGTCTCGGTGCCGGAGCTGCTGGCCCGCAGCCGGACGCTCTGCGCCCCGCCGCTACGGGCCACCGTCGCCCGTCTGGCCGCACCGATGGACACCGTCGCCGCGTACCACTTCGGCTGGATCGACCGGGACGGCACCCCGGTGGAGGGCGACGGCGGCAAGGCCGTGCGCCCCGCGCTGGCCCTGCTGTCCGCCCAGGCGGCCGGTGCGGCGCCCGAGGTCGGGGTGCCCGGCGGGGTCGCCGTTGAACTGGTGCACAACTTCTCCCTGCTCCATGATGATCTGATGGACGGTGACGAGACCCGACGGCACCGGGCCACCGCCTGGACGGTCTTCGGCCCGGCCCAGGCGATCCTGGTCGGCGACGCCCTGGCGACGCTCGGCACGGAGGTGCTGCTCGACGCCGGGGTGACCGGCGGCGCGAGCCCCACCGACGCCGCGCGCGCCGTCCGGCTGCTCACCACCGCGACCCGCAGACTGATCGACGGCCAGGCCATGGACGTCGCCTTCGAACAGCGCGACAGCGTCACCGTCGCCGAGTGCCTGGAGATGGAGGGCGGCAAGACGGCGGCCCTGCTGGCCGCCGCCTCGGCGATCGGCGCCGTCCTGGCCGGGGCCGACGACAAGGTCTCGGACGCCCTCCAGCGCTACGGCCACCACCTGGGCCTGGCCTTCCAGGCGGTGGACGACCTGCTCGGCATCTGGGGCGCGACCGAGGTCACCGGCAAGCCGCACTGGGGCGACCTGCGCCAGCGCAAGAAGTCCCTGCCGGTCGCCGCGGCGCTCGCCGAGGGCGGCGCCGCCTCGCGCCGGCTGGCCGAGCAGCTCGCGGACCCGAAGGGCCGGGGCGAGGAGGGCGAGCCCGAGCTCGCCGCCCGGGCCGCGCTGATCGAGGAGGCCGGCGGCCGGGCCTGGACCCAGGAGGAGGCCCGCCGCCAGCACACGACTGCCCTCGCCGCCCTGGACGAGGTGCCCATGTCCGACGAGGTGCGCGAGCACTTCGTCGCACTCGCCGAATTCGTGGTGGTACGAGAGAGGTGACGTTACGTTGACAGCAACCGCGGACGGCCGGCTCGACCCTGAGTACGATTCCGAGCCGGTCGCGGTGGGCGACCGCCCCCCGACCCTGCTGGGTGCGGGGCGGTGGCAGCCCGAGGACACCGACCGGCCCCGGCCGGCCGGTGAGGCGGACCGGCAGCCCGGCGACGCGCGCGAGGCCCTCGCGCGCGCCACCACCCACCTGCTCTCGCTGCAGTCCTCCGAGGGCTGGTGGAAGGGCGACCTGGAGACCAACGTCACCATGGACGCCGAGGACTTACTGCTCCGCCAGTTCCTGGGCATCAGGACGGAGGAGCAGACCCGGGCCACCGCCGAGTGGATCCGCTCCCAGCAGCGGGAGGACGGCACCTGGGCCACCTTCCACGGCGGACCGCCCGAACTCTCCACCACCGTCGAGGCCTACGTCGCCCTCAAGCTCGCCGGCGACGACCCGGACGCCCCGCACATGCTGGCCGCCGCGCGCTACGTCCGCTCCGCCGGGGGCATCGCGGCCGCCCGGGTGTTCACCCGGATCTGGCTCGCGCTCTTCGGCTGGTGGTCCTGGGACCGCCTGCCCGAGATGCCACCCGAGATCATCTTCCTGCCCAAGTGGCTGCCGCTGAACATCTACGCCTTCGGCTGCTGGGCCCGGCAGACCATCGTCCCGCTGACCGTGGTCTCCTCGCACCGCCCGGTCCGTCCGGCCCCCTTCGCGATCACCGAGCTGCACACCGACCCGGACCACCCGTACCCCGACCGGCCGCTCGCCCCCGCCACCAGCTGGGACGGCCTGTTCGAGCGCCTCGACAAGCTGCTGCACGCCTACCACCGCCGGGCCTTCCGGCCGCTGCGCCGGCTCGCCGTCGCCCAGGCCTGCCGCTGGATCGTCGAACGGCAGGAGGCCGACGGCTGCTGGGGCGGCATCCAGCCGCCCGCCGTCTACTCGCTGATCGCGCTGCACCTGGAGGGCTACGAGCTGGAGCACCCGGTGATGAAGGCCGGGCTCTCCTCCTTCGACCGCTTCACCGTGCACACCGAGGACGGCATGCGCTGGATGGAGGCCTGCCAGTCCCCGGTCTGGGACACCTGCCTGGCCACCATCGCGCTGGTCGACGCCGGCGTCCCGGCCGACCACCCGGCCCTGGTCAGCGCCGTCGACTGGATGCTCGGCGAGGAGATCCGCAAGCGCGGCGACTGGTCCGTCCAGCGGCCCGCCCTGCCGGCCGGCGGCTGGGCCTTCGAGTTCGAGAACGAGACCTACCCCGACATCGACGACACCGCCGAGGTGGTGCTGGCGCTGCGCCGGGTCGCCCACCCCGACCAGGCCAAGGTCGACGCGGCAGTGGACCGGGGCGTGCTGTGGAACCTCGGCATGCAGTCCAAGAACGGCGCCTGGGGCGCCTTCGACGTCGACAACACCAGCCTGCTGCCGAACAAGCTGCCGTTCTGCGACTTCGGCGAGGTGGTCGACCCGCCGTCCGCGGACGTCACCGCCCACGTGGTGGAGATGCTCGCCGAGACCGGCCGGGCCCGGGACCCGCGCACCCGCCGCGGCATCGAGTGGCTGCTGCGCGACCAGGAGGCGGACGGCTCCTGGTTCGGCCGCTGGGGCACCAACTACATCTACGGCACCGGCTCGGTGCTGCCCGCCCTGGTCGCGGCCGGCGTCCCGGACGAGCACCCGGCGATCCGCCGGGCGGTGCGCTGGCTGGAGGACCGGCAGAACACCGACGGCGGCTGGGGCGAGGACATGCGCTCCTACGACGACCCGGCGCGCTGGGCCGGGCGCGGCGACTCCACCGCCTCGCAGACCGCGTGGGCGCTGATGGCGCTGCTCGCGGCGGGCGAGGGCCCGGAGGGCCGCTCCAACCCGGCGGTGGAGCGCGGGGTCGAGTGGCTGGTGCGCACCCAGCTGCCCGAGGGCACCTGGGACGAGCCGCAGTTCACCGGGACCGGCTTCCCGTGGGACTTCTCCATCAACTACCACCTGTACCGGCTGGTCTTCCCGGTCACCGCGCTCGGCCGCTACCTCAACGGCGGCCCCGGGATGGTGCGGCCGGGCGGCACGCCGTCGATCGGGGCGAACCGGTGACCACCGCCCCGCTGCTGGTGCTCTGCGCGCTGGGCCCCGAGGTGTGGGCCCTGCGCGGCGGCGACTGGCGCGGCTCGGCCGGCGGACCCCCGGTGCTGGTGCGCACCGGGGTCGGCCGACGGCGCGCCGGGACGGCCGTACGGCGCCTGCTCGGCTCCGCCCCGGGCGGCTACGGCGCGGTCGTGGTGGCCGGATTCGGCGCCGCGGTCGGGCCGGGAGTGGCGCCGGGCGAGGTGGTGGCCGCGGACGGCGTGCGCGACGCCGAGGGCCACCTCTACCCGGTCGACTCCGGGCCGGAGCTGGCCCGGGCGCTCAAGGAACACGGCCTGACCGCGCACACCGGGGTGCACCACACCGCCGACCACGTGGTGCGCGGCATCGAGCGGCGCGCCCTGCACCTCCAGGGGGCGCTGGCCGTCGACATGGAGGCCGCCGCCGTGCTGGCCGCACTGCGGGAGGTGCGCCCGGCGCTGCCGGTGGCCGTGCTGCGGGTGGTGGTGGACACCCCCGAGCACGAGCTGCTGCGGCCGGGCACGCTCCCGGCCGGGGTGCGCGCCTGGCGGACCCTGCGGGCGGCGGTACCCGCCCTGGTCGACTGGTACCGGCAGGAGCTCGACACCCGCTCCGCAGTCCTGAACCACCCCACATCCTCGACGCTCCCCCAGGAGGCGAGCTAGCCATGGCCATGCCGTTGCGCCAGACCGTGCGGGTCGGCACCTACCTGATGCAGCAGAAGCTGCTCAAGCGACGGGACAAGTTCCCGCTGATCGTCGAGCTCGAACCGCTGTTCGCCTGCAACCTCGCCTGCGAGGGCTGCGGCAAGATCCAGCACCCGGCGGGTGTGCTCAAGCAGCGGATGCCGGTCGCCCAGGCGGTCGGCGCGGTCCTGGAGTCGGGTGCCCCGATGGTCTCGATCGCCGGCGGTGAGCCGCTGATGCACCCGCAGATCGACGAGATCGTCCGACAGCTGGTGGAGCGCCGCAAGTACGTCTTCCTCTGCACCAACGCGCTGCTGATGCGCAAGAAGATGGACAAGTTCAAGCCCTCGCCGTACTTCACCTTCGCCGTGCACATCGACGGCCTGCGCGAGCGGCACGACGAGTCGGTGGCCAAGGAGGGCACCTTCGACGAGGCGGTGGCGGCGATCAAGGAGGCCAAGCGGCGCGGCTTCCGGGTCACCACCAACAGCACCTTCTTCAACACCGACACCCCGCAGACCGTCATCGACGTCCTGGACTTCCTGAACGACGAGCTCAAGGTCGACGAGATGATGATCTCCCCGGCCTACGCCTACGAGAAGGCCCCCGACCAGGAGCACTTCCTCGGCGTCGAGCAGACCCGGGAGCTCTTCCGAAAGGCCTTCGCCGGGGGCAACCGGAAGCGGTGGCGCCTCAACCACAGCCCGCTCTTCCTGGACTTCCTGGAGGGCAAGGCCGACTTCGAGTGCACCCCCTGGGGCATCCCCAACTACTCGCTGTTCGGCTGGCAGCGGCCCTGCTACCTGATGGCCGACGGCTACGTGCCCACCTACCGCGAGCTGGTCGAGAAGACCGACTGGAGCAAGTACGGGCGCGGCAAGGACCCGCGCTGCGAGAACTGCATGGCCCACTGCGGCTACGAGCCGACCGCCGTCCTGGCCACCATGGGCTCGCTCCAGCAGTCGCTGCGCGCCATCACCGAGACCGTCAGCTCCAACCGGGGGCGCTGAGCCCGGGCCGGGCCGCCCGGTACCGCAGCCATCCCGCGTCCTGAGCTCCCGTCCGGCCCGGGCCGTCGTGCCCGGGCCGGCCCCGCCCCGGTGGGCGGAGGCACCACCGCACCGCTCCGAGTCGTGAGGTGTACCCATGTCACTGCTCTCCCGCGTCACGTCCCCGGCCGAGCTGCGCAAGCTCCCGGCCGCCGAACTGCCGCTGCTCGCCGACGAGATCCGCGACTTCCTGATCGACGCCGTCACCCGCACCGGCGGCCACCTCGGGCCCAACCTCGGCGTGGTGGAGCTGACCATCGCGCTGCACCGGGTCTTCGACTCGCCGTACGACCGGATCGTCTTCGACACCGGCCACCAGAGCTACGTCCACAAGCTGCTCACCGGCCGCCAGGACTTCTCCAGGCTACGGATGAAGGGCGGCCTGTCCGGCTACCCCTCCCGGGCCGAGTCCGAGCACGACCTGGTGGAGAACTCGCACGCCTCCACCGCGCTCTCCTACGCCGACGGGCTCGCCAAGGCCACCCAGCTGCTCGGCCAGTACGACCGGCACACCGTCGCGGTGATCGGCGACGGCGCGCTCACCGGCGGACTCGCCTGGGAGGCGCTGAACAACATCGCCGAGGCCCGCGACCGGCCGCTGGTCATCGTCGTCAACGACAACGAGCGCTCCTACGCCAGGACCGTCGGCGGACTGGCCCACCACCTGGCCACCCTGCGCACCACCCAGGGCTACGAGCGCTTCCTCGCGCTCGGCAAGGAGGCGCTGCAGCGCACCCCGCTGGTCGGCCAGCCGATCTTCGACGCGCTGCACGGCGCCAAGAAGGGCTTCAAGGACGCCTTCGCCCCGCAGGGCATGTTCGAGGACCTCGGGCTCAAGTACCTGGGCCCGATCGACGGCCACGACCTGGGCGCGGTCGAGCAGGCGCTGCGGCAGGCCCGGAACTTCGGCGGCCCGGTGATCGTGCACTGCCTGACCGTCAAGGGGCGCGGCTACCGGCCCGCCGAACAGGACGAGGCGGACCGCTTCCACGCCGTCAACCCGATCGACCCGTACACCTGCCTGCCGATCTCGCCCAGCGCCGGGGTCTCCTGGACCTCGGTGTTCGGGGAGGAGCTGCTCGCGCTCGGCGCCGAGCGGCCCGACCTGGTGGCGATCACCGCGGCGATGCTCCAGCCGGTCGGGCTGGCGCCGTTCGCCAAGGCGTACCCGGACCGGACCTTCGACGTCGGGATCGCCGAGCAGCACGCCGTCACCAGCGCGGCGGGCCTGGCCACCGGCGGGCTGCACCCGGTGGTGGCGGTCTACGCGACCTTCCTGAACCGGGCCTTCGACCAGGTCCTGATGGACGTCGCGCTGCACCGGCTGGGCGTCACCTTCGTGCTCGACCGCTCCGGGGTCACCGGTTCGGACGGCGCCTCGCACAACGGCATGTGGGACCTGTCCGTGCTCCAGGTCGTCCCCGGGCTGCGGCTCGCCGCGCCGCGCGACGCCGAGCAGCTGCGGGCCCAGCTGCGGGAGGCCGTCGAGGTCGAGGACGCGCCGACCGTGGTCCGCTTCCCCAAGGGCAACGTCGGGCCGGTCGTCGAGGCGGTCGAACGGATCGGCGGGACAGACGTGCTGCTGCGCACCGGACCGGCGCCGGAGATCCTGCTGGTGGCCGTCGGGGTCACCGCCTCCGCCTGCCTGGACGCCGCCCGGCTGCTGCTCGCCGAGGGCTTCACCGCGACCGTGGTCGACCCGCGCTGGGTCAAACCGGTCGATCCGGCCCTGGCCCGGCTCGCCGCCGCCCACCGGCTGGTGGTCACCGTCGAGGACGGCGGCCGCACCGGCGGCGTCGGTTCGGCCGTCGCCCAGGCGCTGCGCGACGCCGACGTGGACGTCCCGGTGCGGGTGCTCGGCCTGCCGCAGGAGTTCCTCGGCCACGCCGCCCGCGGCGAGATCCTGGAGGAGACCGGCCTGACCGGCACCGGGGTCGCGGCCCAGACCGCCGTCTTCGCCAAGAACCTGCTACCGACCCGAGGAGCGAACCCGCGCCATGCCGGCTGACCCCGACCGCCCCGCCTTCGACCTCGCCGCCCTCCTCGCCGAACGCGGCGGTGAGCGGTACGAGCTGCACAGCCGCCACCTCAACCCGCAGCTGCCGCGGATGCTCCGCACCATCGGCTTCGACAAGTACTACGAGCGGGCGCAGGGCCAGTACTTCTACGACGCCGAGGGCAACGAGTACCTCGACATGCTGGCCGGCTTCGGCATCTTCGCGCTCGGCCGGCACCACCCGGTGGTGCGGTCGGCGGTCCGGCAGGTGATGGACCTGGACCTGCCGGACCTGGTCCGCTTCGACTGCTCGCCGCTGCCCGGGCTGCTGGCCGAGCGGCTGCTCTCGTACGCGCCCGGACTGGACCGGGTGTTCTTCGGCAACAGCGGCACCGAGGCGGTGGAGACCGCGTTGAAGTTCGCCCGGTACGCCACCGGCCGCCGGCGCGTCCTCTACGCCGACCACGCCTTCCACGGGCTGACCACCGGATCGCTGTCCGTCAACGGGGAGAGCGGCTTCCGCAAGGGCTTCGACCCGCTGCTGCCGGACACCGCCATCCCGCTCGGCGACATCGGGGCGCTGGCCAAGGAGTTGAAGCGCGGGGACGTCGCCGCGCTGATCGTCGAGCCGATCCAGGGCAAGGGCGTCCAGGCGCCGCCGCCCGGCTGGCTGCGGGCGGCCCAGGCGCTGCTGCACGAGCACAAGGCGCTGCTGATCTGCGACGAGGTGCAGACCGGGATCGGCCGCACCGGCGCGTTCTTCGCCTACCAGCACGAGGAGGGCGTGCTGCCGGACCTGGTGTGCGCGGCCAAGGCGCTCTCCGGCGGGTACGTGCCGGTCGGGGCCACGCTCGGCAAGAGCTGGATCTTCGAGAAGGTGTACTCCTCGATGGACCGGGTGCTGGTGCACTCGGCCAGCTTCGGGTCCAACGCCCAGGCGATGGCGGCCGGGCTGGCGACCCTGGAGGTGATGCGCGAGGAGAAGGTGGTGGAGAACGCCCGGCAGGTCGGCGACCGCTTCCGCGAGCGGCTGACGGCCCTGATCGACCGGTACGAGCTGCTCGCCGAGGTGCGCGGTCGCGGGCTGATGATCGGCATCGAGTTCGGCCGGCCCAGGTCGTTGAAGCTGCGCACCGGTTGGACGGCCCTCCAGGCCGCGCGCAAGGGGCTGTTCGCGCAGATGGTGGTCGTCCCGCTGCTGCAGCGGCACCGGATCCTGACCCAGGTGTCCGGGGACCACCTGGAAGTGATCAAGCTGATCCCGCCGCTGATCATCACCGACCGGGACGTGGACCGGTTCGTCGACGCGTTCACCGAGATCATGGACGAGGCCCACCGGGGCAACGGCCTGATGTGGGACTTCGGCCGGACGCTGGTGAAGCAGGCGGTCGGCAACCGGTAGGGCCCCTCTTCCCGCTCCCGCCCGCGGCTCGGAGCGGGAAGTCGGCCCGGCCGGCTTCCCACTCCGTGGGAGACACCGCGTCAGAGCTCGGTCCGGCGGCGCCGGATGACCACCACGAGATCGACGACGGCGAACAGGGTGAGCAGCCCGAGGGCGACGGCGAAGCCGGTCAGGGTGCCCCGGCCGGGGGCGCCGTCCACCGGGGAGGAGGCCGCCCAGTACGCGAAGCCGGCCGTCCCCAGGGCGAACAGCGGGGTGAAGGTCAGCGACAGCAGGTAGCGGAGCTTGAGGTCGCTGCGGGCGGTGGCCGGCTCGGTGCCGCTGCGCCACCGCCGCGGCGTCGTGGCACGCATGCGCGTTCACCTCCGGGCCGCGCGGGTGGGGGCTACGATTCCAGCGTACGTCCGAGGGGGAGAGCCGGGGAGGCGCTGTGACGGGTGCGGACGCCGTGGGGGCGGGCACGACGGGGGAGGACGCCGAGGGCTACGCGGGGCTGCGGATCGAGCGGGCCCGGGAGCTGGCCCGGCGGCACGGCTGGGCCTCGGTCCGGGTGCTGGAACCGGGGCAGCTGATGACCATGGAGTACCGGGAGGGGCGGCTGAACCTCGCGGTGCGGGACGGTGTGGTGGAGCGCAGCTGGGAGGGGTAGCGCCCGCTCGCGGCGGCGGCGGCGTCGGTGGTGGCGGCGGCGGTGGCGGGGTTCAGCGTGCGAACCGGCGGTGCAGCCGTTGTTCGGCCACCGCGAGCAGCGGCTCCAGCAGGGGCAGGGAGAGCAGCACCAGCAGCCCGGCGGCCCAGCCGGCCAGCACGTCGGAGACCCAGTGGGTGCCCAGGTAGACGGTGGTCAGGCCGATCGAGCAGGCGGTGGCGGCGGCGATCAGCGCGCCGGTGCGCTGCCAGCGGACCGCGAGGTAGGCGAGCACGCCCCAGGTCACCACGGCGTTGGCGGTGTGGCCGGAGGGGAAGATGGTGCCGCCGGAGAACAGCTCGGGGGAGCCGACGTACTGGGCGTAGTGCGGTCCGAGCCGGCCGGTGAGGATCTTGACGGCGCCGACCGTGATGTTGAGGAGCAGCAGGGCGACGCCCATCACCAGCAGCGGGCGCAGCCGCCCGAGGCGGTGGGCGCGCCAGAGCAGCCAGGCGAACGCGGCGATGGCGCTGGGTCCGCGCTGCCCGGCGATCACCCAGGTGTCGAGCAGCGGCTCCAGGCTGGGCCACCGCTCGTACGGGCGGAGCAGGCGCACCGACCAGTCGAGGTCGACCAGGTCGGTGTTGAGCAGGACGCCGGCCAGGACGAGCAGGTAGGCGGCGAGGGTGGCGGCGAACAGGGCGGCCCGGCGGCGGCTCATCGGTGGCCAGCCGGGCTCGCCGCGGTCGGGGCGGGGGAGCTCCCGGCGGTCGGCGGTGCGGCGATCCGGCCCCTGTCGCGGAATGCGAGCGGCGGTACTTCTGGATTGCACGGGGTGACCATACCCATCTGGGCGAGGCCATTCCTGAGGGAATTGTCATTTTCCCGGGAAATCGACAATTGGGGCTGCCCCGGGCGACCCGGGGAGTGATTTCCGCTATTCCTGGATCGAATGCCCGTGTGGTCTTCGAATGATTCTGCAAAAGCCCCGGTAAAGAAAACGGAGTGGGCGGCCGGTTCGACCGGCTTCCCACTCCGTGGTAACCCTGTGTAGGTTCAGTGCTCAGTCGAGGGGGCCACCCGCGACGTAGATCACCTGGCCGGAGACGAAGCCGGCGGCCTCGCCGGCGAGGAAGGAGATGGTGTTGGCGACGTCCTCGGGCTCTCCGACGCGCTGGACCGGGATCTGGGAGGCCGCGGCCCGCTTGAAGTCCTCGAAGTCCATGCCGACCCGGGCGGCGGTGGCCGCCGTCATGTCCGTGGCGATGAAGCCGGGGGCCACCGCGTTGGCCGTGATGCCGAACTTGCCCAGCTCGATGGCCAAAGTCTTGGTGAAGCCCTGGAGGCCGGCCTTGGCGGTCGAGTAGTTGGCCTGGCCGCGGTTGCCCTGGGCGGAGGAGGAGGACAGGTTGACGATGCGGCCGAAGCCGGCGTCCACCATGTGCTTCTGCACCGCGCGGGTCATCAGGAAGGCGCCGCGGAGGTGGACGTTCATGACCGTGTCCCAGTCGGACTCGGACATCTTGAAGAGCAGGTTGTCGCGGAGCACCCCCGCGTTGTTGACCAGCACGACGGGGGCGCCGAGCTCGGCGGCCACGCGGTCGACGGCGGCCTGGACCTGCTCGGCGTCCGCGACGTCGGCGCCGACGGCCAGCGCGCGCCCGCCGGCGGCGGTGATCCGGTCGACGGTGTCCTTGCCGGCGGCCTCGTCCAGGTCCAGGACGGCCACCGCGTAGCCGTCGGCGGCCAGTCGGACGGCCGTGGCGGCGCCGAGGCCGCGGGCGGCGCCGGTGACGACCGCCACCCGGGTGGCGGTGCTCTGCTCGGTCATGCTCGCTCTCGTCTCTCTCGGGGTGCCTCCGGGGGAGTGGCCCCGGGGAGGGTGCCCATACCCTACCGGCGGGTAGGGGAGGCGGCCAGGGTGGAGAGGCGCAGGTGACGGTCGGTAAGGACCGACCGGTCGGCTTTCTGCTGAGAACGGGTTACTGCAAGGGTGTGGCAGCGCGTAAATATGCCAATGTTGCCGAACCTGCGTCTACTATCCGCCCCTGCCTGCCAGCAAGGGCCTGCCGTTTGTATAGTGTCCGCCAGCAGCCACCGGCTGCACGGCTGGAGCGCCCTCCCTCATAGCTGGACGCCCACTCGCCGTTACTGCCCCACCCGGGTGTCCCACACACACCGGGTGTGACATCGGGACGGATACATGGTGCTGGGGGAGATCCCGACAACCCGCGTGTCCGCGCGACTGCAGCAGTCGCCCGGACACCTCATTCGCGTTGCACAGCAGGTTCACACCCGTCTGTGGTCCGAGCACGTCGGAGCCGATCTCACGGCTCCGCAGTTCGCGGTCCTGCTGGTCCTCGCCCTCGAACCGGGGGCGGACCAGCGGACCGTCGGCGAGCGAGCCTCGCTGGACAAGGCCACGATGGCGGAGATGGTCGCGCGGCTGGTCCGCCGCGGCCTCGTGCTGCGACGGCGCGACCCGGCCGACGGCCGGCGCAAACTGCTCGCCCTCTCGCAGAGCGGTGCCCAGGCGGTGCGCGAGGCCACCGGTGGTGTGGTCCGCGTCCAGCGGGTGCTGTTCGAGCCGCTCACGCCGGACGAGCAGGTCGAAATCGTCCGGGTGATGGCCAAGATAGCCAGGCTGGAACCCGCGGCCGTGGCCGTCTTCACCGACGCGCGGCCGATACTGGACGCCCAGCGGGCGATCGGCTACCTGATCAGGGTCGGCCAGCAGGTGCACACCAAGCTCTGGTCGGAGCACGTCGGCGCGGACCTGACGGCCCCGCAGTACGCCGTGCTGGACGCGCTGGAGCTGGAGCCGGGCGCGGACCAGCGCACGGTCGGCGAGCTGGCCTCGCTGGACAAGGCCACGATGGCCGAGATGGTCAGCCGGCTGGTGCGCCGCGGTCTGGTGCAGCGCCGGCGCGACCCCTCGGACGGGCGGCGCAACCTGCTCTCGCTCTCACCGGCGGGTCAGGACCTGCTGCACCGCTCGGCCGCCGGAGTGGCCGAAGTCCAGCGCTTGCTGCTCGCTTCGCTCGCGGAGGAGGAGCACGCGACGGCGCTCGCGCTCATCGCCAAGGCGGCCAGGCTCTAGCCCAAGCTTTGGTAACAACAGCCAAAACGATTCACCAAGTCTCCTGAGGCCCACGGCCGTCGGTAGCGACCGATGGTCGGGGTCGGTGAATCCGGGCACGCCGAAGTACCGCTCGTCCCTCTCCGGAATGAGCGGTACTTCGATATGACCGACAGTCAGGATCGCTGTCGTCGTTGTCGGGGGCGCCGGGCCTGGTCGGCCGGCGCCCCCGCGGCGCCCGTCAGTTCCAGTCGAACCCCTGCGGGTCCGGGCCGATCCGCTTGCCGGTGGCCACGCCCGCGATCGCCGCGAGGTCCTCGGCGTCCAGCTCGAAGCCGGCGACGTCCAGGTTCTCCCGGATGCGGGACGGGGTGACCGACTTCGGGATGGCGATCACGCCGCTCTGCAGGTGCCAGCGGAGCACCACCTGGGCGACCGTGCGGCCGTGCTTCCCGGCGATCTCCACCAGCGCCGGCTCGGCCAGCAGCTCCCCGCCCTGGCCCAGTGGGCTCCACGCCTCGGTGGCGATGCCGTGCTCGGCGTGGAAGGCGCGCAGCTCCTCCTGCGGGAAGTACGGGTGCAGCTCGACCTGGTTCAGCACCGGGACGACCGAGGCCTCGTCCAGCAGGCGGGTCAGCTGCTCCTGGCCGAAGTTGGAGACGCCGATCGACTTGACCCGGCCGCCCTCCTTCAACTGCTCCAGGGCCTTCCAGACGTTCAGGAAGGTGCCGTGCATCGGGCGCGGCCAGTGGATCAGGTACAGGTCGAGGTAGTCGAGCCCGAGCTTGTCCAGCGAGGCGTCGAACTCGCGCAGCACCGCGTCGCGGCCCTGCTCGCCCGACCAGTCGCGGGTGCCCGAGTTCCACAGCTTGGTGGTGACGTAGAGGTCCTCGCGGGCCAGGCCGCCCGCCAGTGCCTCGGTGACGGCCGCGCCGGTGCCGGCCTCGTTCTCGTAGATCGCCGCGGTGTCGATCGAGCGGTAGCCCGCCGCGATCGCCTCGCGCACGGCGGGGGTGGCCCGGGCGTCCTCGACCTGCCACACGCCGAAGCCGAGCTGGGGGATCTGAGCGCCGTCGTTCAGGGTGACGCTGGGGATGTTGCTCACGGGAAGGGGTGCCTTCCTGGTCGTCCGTTGTTTCCAGAGGGGGCAACCGGTGCCCCGGCACGATTGTTCCCGCCGTTCGGGCGAATCTTTGGGGAAGCTTTACGACGGCGTGGCGTGCGCCGGGCCCGTGCCACGGGGGTGCGCGCCAGGGCGTGCGGCGGGCGTGCGGCGGGGGCGGCGGAAAACCTGTTGCGTGGATCACAGTGGGCTTGGCAGGCTCGCGGACATGACCTCCTGAGATCCGGGTCCTTCGTACCCATGCGCTGCCCGTCCGGCCGCCCGCCGCCGGACGCGCCGATGTCGCCGCGCCGTCGCGCCGCGCCTCCGGGTGTCCGTTCCCGCGCGACCGCGGGCCGCCCGTGCCTCCCGTACTCCCGCGCCCCGCGCACGTCTTGCACACCTCGCACCATCCGCACCCCTAGCACCCCTCGCACCCCTCGCATCGGAGTGTCATGCCGCTCACCCCACTGCCGCTGGCCGACCCCGGCAGTCCCGACCTCTCCTCGCCCCTGGCCTTCCTGCGCTGGCTGCAGCGCGCCCAGCGGCGCGGGCAGGTCCGTGCCACCTGCTGGGCGCTGATCGAGATGGGCGCCCAGGCCGCCCTGCCGGTGCCGCTCGGGCGCGGCGTCCAGGCCGCCGTCGACGGTGACGCCGGCGGGATCTGGCGGGCCGGCGCGCTGGCCCTGCTGCTGGCCGCCACCGCCTCGGTCGGCACCGTGCTGCTGCACCGGCAGGCGGTCTGGAACTGGATCCACGCCGCCTGCCACGTGCGGCAGTTGGTCGCCGGGCAGGCCTCGCACCTGGGTGCCGGGCTGTCCCGGCGGATCGCCACCGGCGAGGTGGTCGCGGTCGGCAGCGGGGACGTCGAGCGGATCGGCTGGTACGTCGAACTGGTCGCCCGGGTCCGGGCCGCGGTGATCGTCTGGCTGGCCGTCAGCGCGGTGGTGCTGGTGGTCGAACCGGTGCTCGGGATCGGGGTGCTGCTCGGCGTCCCGGTGCTGGCGGCCTCGGTGTGGCCGCTGATCGGGCCGTTCGAGCGGCGCTACACCGAGCAGCGCGAGCTCGGCGGCAAGGCGACCGAGCTGGCCGCCGACACGGTGGCCGGGCTGCGGGTGCTGCGCGGCATCGGCGGCGAGGACCTCTTCCTGGAGCGGTACCGGGCGGCCTCCCAGAAGGTCCGGGCGGCGGCCGTCCGCTCGGCCCGGCTGTGGTCGCTGATGCAGGCCCAACAGGTGCTGCTGCCCGGGCTGTTCGTGGTCGGGGTGACGTGGTACGGCGCCCGGCTGGCGGCCTCCGGCGAGCTCGGCGTGGGCACCTTGATCGGGGTGTACGGCGCGACCGCCTTCCTGGCCGCACCGCTGCGGATCCTGGGCGAGGCGGCGCACGCCTGGAGCGTCGCCCGGGTCTCCGCCGGGCGGGCCGTGCGGGTGCTCTCGCTCAGCCGGACCAGTGGCGGGGCCGACGGCGTGCTGACCGGTCCGGGCCGGTCCGACCTGCACGACCCGACCACCGGGCTGACCGTCCGGGCCGGCGAGCTGACCGCGGTGGTCTGCGGGGACCCGGACTTCGCCGGGGCGCTCGCCGAGCGGCTCGGCGGCCACGTCCCGCTGGCCGAGGGCGAGCGGGCCCTGCCCTCGGTGCGGCTCGGCGGCACCGAGCTGGACACCGTGCCGCTGGCCGAGGCCCGGGCGGCGGTGCTGGTCCACGACAAGGAGCCGGTGCTGCTCTCCGGCACGCTGGCCGAACTGCTGGACGTGCCCTCCTCCGGCCGGGTTCCGGTCGCGGACGCGCTCGCCGCGGCCCGCTCCGAGGACGTGCTGGAGGCGCTGGTGGACGGCTCGCCGGACTGCGAGGGCGACCCGATGCGGGCCCGGATCACCGAACGCGGGCGCTCGCTCTCCGGCGGGCAGCGCCAGCGGCTCGCCCTGGCCCGCGCGCTGCTGGCCGACCCGCCCGTCCTGGTGCTGGACGAGCCCACCAGCGCGGTGGACGCCCACACCGAGTCCCGGATCGCCGCCGGCCTGCGGGACACCCGGGCCGGGCGCACCACCGTGGTGTTCGCCACCAGTCCGCTGCTGCTCGACCGGGCCGACCGGGTGGTGCTGCTGCGGGAGGGGCGGGTGGTGGCGGCCGGGCGGCACCGCGAACTGATGCGCACCGAGCCGGCCTACCGGGCCGTGGTCACCCGGGACGAGGAGGCCGCGCAGGTATGAGCACCGCCGTCAACCGTCCCATCCCGTACGCGAGGAGTACGTCATGAAGCCCCCCGTCCACCAGGAGCAGGGGCCGGTCACCACCCTGCCGGTCGGCTCCCCGGCCGCCGTGCGCGGCTACCTGGGGGTGCTGGCCCGGCGGCACCGGGGCGGGTTCGCCACGGTGGTGTCGCTGCACTCGGTGGCCACCCTGGCCGGGCTGGTCGGGCCCTGGGTGCTCGGCAACCTGGTCGAGTCGCTGGCCACCGGCACCGCCGGGGCCACCATCGCGGTGGCGGTCGGCTGGTACCTGCTGGCGCTGGTCGTGCAGTCCGCGTTCACCGGCTGGTCGCGGCTGCGCGGCGCGGTGCTCGGCGAGCGGGTGCTGGCCGACCTGCGCGAGGACTTCCTGGTCCGCTCGGTCGCGCTGCCGACCGGCGTGCTGGAACGCGCCGGCACCGGGGACCTGGTCTCCCGCGGCACCACCGACATCGACCGGCTGGACAAGTCGGTGCGCGAGGCGGTGCCCGAACTCGCCGTCGCGGTGGTGTCCCTGCTGCTGGTGCTCGGCGCCCTGCTGGTCACCTCGCCGCTGCTCGCGCTGACCTCACTGGTCGGGCTGCCGCTGCTGCTGGCCAGCTCCCGCTGGTACTTCCGGCGCGCCCCGCAGTCCTACCGCAACGAGGCGGCCGGGTACGCGGCGGTCAGCAACGTGCTGGCCGAGACGGTGGACGCCGGGCGGACGGTCGAGACACTGCGCCTGGGCGAGCAGCGGGTCCGGCTGACGGACCGCAAGCTGCGCGAGTGGCTGGCCTGGGAGCGCTACACCCTGTGGCTGCGCTCGGTCTGGTTCCCGACCATCGACGCCGTCTACACCTTGGCGGTGCTGGCCACCCTGGTGGTCGGCGGGCTGCTCACCCTCCGGGGTTGGCTCACCGTCGGCCAGTTGACCACCGGCGTGCTGTACGCGCAGATGCTCACCGGCCCGGTCGACCTGATCCTGCGCTGGTACGACGAACTGCAGATCGGGCAGGCCTCGTTGGCCCGGCTGGTCGGCGTGCACGAGGTGCCGGAGCACCAGGGCGACGAGTCGGCCCGCCCGGAGGGCCGCCGGGTCGAGGCCCGGGACGTCCGCTTCGGCTACCGCGAGGGCGCGGACGTGCTGCACGGGATCAGCCTGGACGTCGCCCCGGGCAGCCGGGTCGCGCTGGTCGGCCCGTCCGGGGCGGGCAAGTCCACCCTCGGGCGGCTGCTGGCCGGGATCTACGCGCCCGGCCGCGGCAGTGTCACCCTCGGCGGGGCGGCGCTGTCCCGGATGCCCGCGGAGCGGGTGCGGGCGGAGGTCGCCCTGGTCAACCAGGAGCACCACGTGTTCGTCGGCACCCTGCGGGACAACCTGCGGCTCGCCGCGCCCGAGGCGGACGACACCGGACTGCGGGCCGCGCTGGACGCGGTGGACGCCGGGGCCTGGGTGGACGCCCTCCCGGACGGCCTGGACACCGAGGTCGGCTCCGGCGGCACCGCGCTGACCGCGCCGCAGGCGCAGCAGCTCGCCCTGGCCCGGCTGGTGCTGGCGGATCCGCACACCCTGGTGCTGGACGAGGCCACCTCGCTGCTGGACCCGCGGGCCGCCCGGCACCTGGAGCGGTCGCTGTCCCGGGTGCTGGAGGGCCGTACGGTCATCGCGATCGCCCACCGGCTGCACACCGCGCACGACGCGGACGTGATCGCGGTGGTCGAGGGCGGGCGGATCAGCGAGTACGGCAGCCACCCGGAGCTGGTCGCGGCCGGCGGCCCGTACGCGGCGCTCTGGCGCTCCTGGCGGGACGAGCGCCAGCGGTAGGCGCGGGCGGGGGAGAGTGACGCGGGTTCGAAACCCGCTCGGGGCCGGATTGCCCCGTGCGGGTTACTCCCTCGCCGGTAAGGGCGCGTAACCGGGCAAATCGTCAGCCCGGACAGCAGACTGCTCCGGTGACCAAGACTTCAGACGGCTCGTCCCGGCCTCAGCGCAGCGAGATCGGCGGGATCCCCACGCGGTACATCGGGATCGGCGTCATCGTGATCCTCGCGGTGTGGTTCCTGTTCGCCAACCTCGACAAGGTCAAGATCCAGTTCTGGGTGTTCACCGTGACCGCGCCGCTCTGGATCGCGCTGCTGGCGACGCTGCTCGCCGGCGGGGTGCTTGGCTGGCTGTTGAAGGGACGGCGCGGCCGGTGAGCACCGCCCCCGAACCGGCCCCGACCGGTTCCCCGGCCT
This sequence comes from Kitasatospora sp. NPDC059160, assembly GCF_042755465.1. Taxonomy (NCBI): domain Bacteria; kingdom Bacillati; phylum Actinomycetota; class Actinomycetes; order Kitasatosporales; family Streptomycetaceae; genus Kitasatospora; species Kitasatospora sp. NPDC059160. Next base: position 57,563 of record NZ_JBHZCN010000021.1, read on the forward strand.
TCACCCCGCTGATCGAGCTGCGCGGGGTCAACAAGCACTTCGGCGAGCTGCACGTGCTGCAGGACATCGAGCTGACGGTCGGTCGCGGCGAGGTCGTCGTGGTGATCGGACCGTCCGGCTCCGGGAAGTCCACGCTCTGCCGGGCGATCAACCGGCTGGAGCCGATCGAACGCGGCACCATCCTGATCGACGGGCAGCCCCTGCCCGCGGAGGGCAAGGGGCTGGCCCGGCTGCGCGCCGAGGTCGGCATGGTGTTCCAGTCCTTCAACCTGTTCGCGCACAAGACCGTGCTGCAGAACGTCTCGCTCGCCCAGATCAAGGTGCGCGGCCGGGCCAAGGCCGAGGCGGAGACCAAGTCCCGGGCGCTGCTGGAGCGGGTCGGGCTGGCGTCGCAGGCCGACAAGTACCCGGCCCAGCTCTCCGGCGGACAACAGCAGCGGGTGGCGATCGCCCGGGCGCTGGCGATGGACCCCAAGGCGCTGCTGTTCGACGAGCCCACCTCGGCCCTCGACCCCGAGATGATCAACGAGGTGCTGGACGTGATGCGCCAGCTCGCCAGCGAGGGCATGACGATGGTCGTGGTCACCCACGAGATGGGCTTCGCCCGGGCGTCGGCGAACCGGGTGGTGTTCATGGCGGACGGCCGGATCGTCGAGGACCGCGCCCCGGAGGCCTTCTTCAACGCCCCCGAGAGCGAGCGCGCCCGGGACTTCCTGTCCAAGATCCTGAAGCACTGAGGGCGGCGCCGTGAACCGAAGGACGACGCCCGCCGCGCGGATGCGCGCACGCCTGACCGCCGCGGCCCTGCTGCTCGCCGTGCTGGCGACCGGCTGCGGCAAGGCCGGCACCCCGCCCCCCAAGGGCCCCCAGCCCAGCGCGCTGCCCAGCTACCAGGTGCAGGACGCCGCCTCGATCACCGGCTCGTCGACCCTGGACGCCGCCCGCGGCCGGGGCCACCTGGTGGTCGGCGCCAAGGAGGACCAGCCGTACCTGGGCCAGAAGAACCCGGCCACCGGCGTGTACTCCGGCTTCGACATCGAGATCGCCAAGATGGTCGGCGCCTCGCTCGGCTTCCCGCCGGAGCGGATCCAGTTCAAGACCATCGCCTCGGCCAACCGCGAGACCGCGCTGCAGAACGGCCAGGTGGACTACTACGTCGGCACCTACACCATCAACGACAACCGGAAGAAGCTGGTCGGCTTCGCCGGGCCGTACTTCATCGCGGGGCAGTCGCTGCTGGTGCGCAAGAACGACAACAGCATCCACGGTCCGCAGGACCTGAACGGCAAGAAGGTCTGCTCGGCGGCCGGCTCGACGCCGTACCAGCGCATCCAGTCGCAGTACCCCAAGGCGCACCTGATCGGCTACGACACCTACTCGGCCTGCGTGGACAACCTGATCACCGGCCAGGTCGACGCCGTCACCACGGACAACGCGATCCTGCTGGGCTACGCGGCCAAGGTCCCGGACGAGCTCAAGGTGGTGGGCCCGCTGTTCTCCACCGAGCCGTACGGGATCGGCACGCCGAAGAACGACACCGTGCTGCGCGGGGCGCTGGACGACGCGTTGGCGCACCACGAGCAGAACGGCGACTGGAAGAAGGCCTTCGACGCGACCCTCGGGCTGTCCGGGGAAGCCGCGCCCACCCCGCCGCCGATCGACCGGTACTGAGAGGGCCGCGCCGTGAAAACGCTGACCGACAACTGGTCGACCTACTGGGACGGCTTCCTCGGCACGCTCTCGCTGTTCGCGGTGAGCGCCGTGCTGTCACTGCTGCTGGGCGTGCTGATCGCGGGCTTCCGGGTCTCGCCCGTCCGGCCGCTGCGGGTGTTCGGGACGGTGTGGGTGACGCTGCTGCGCAACACGCCGCTGACCCTGCTGTTCTTCATCGTGGTGCTGGGCCTGCCCCGGTTCGACATCACGCTGCCCTTCTACACCTTCGCCGTGCTGGCGCTCGGCTGCTACACCTCGGCCTTCGTCTGCGAGGCGATGCGCTCGGGCATCAACACCGTGCCGCCCGGGCAGGGCGAGGCGGCCCGCAGCCTGGGGATGAGCTTCGGGCAGACGATGGGCCTGGTGGTGCTGCCGCAGGCGTACCGCTCGGTGGTGGCGCCGATCGGCAGCGTGATGATCGCGCTGGCGAAGAACACGGCGATCGCCGGTTCGTTCAGCGTGACCGAGCTGCTGGGCACCTACCGGACCATCAACGAGCTGGGCTACAGCATCGTCTGGACCTTCGTCTGGATCGCCGTCGGCTACCTGATCATCACCCTGGCCGTCAGTGCCGTCTTCAACCTGCTGGAACGACGAGTGGCGGTGTCCCGATGACCGTTGGAGCCTCGGCGCTGTACGACATCCCCGGCCCGAAGGCGCTGGCCCGGCACCGGCTGTACGGCGGGATCGCGCTGCTGCTGATCGCGGCGCTGATCGGCTGGATCGTCTACATGCTGTTCCACACCCACCAGTTCACCTACGCCAAGTGGGAGCCCTTCGAGTACCGGGGCGTGCAGGACCTGCTGCTGCGCGGGCTGGGCAACACCCTCCAGGCCTTCGGCTGGACGGCGCTGTTCGCGCTGCCCTTCGGCGCGCTGTTCGCGGCCGGGCGGCTGTCCGACCACCGGGTGGTGCGCTGGTTCTCCACGCTGGTGGTGGAGTTCTTCCGGGCCATGCCGCTGCTGGTGATGATCTTCTTCGTGTTCGTCGCCCTCAAGGTGCAGCCGCTCTGGGCGCTGGTGGCCGGGCTGGTGCTCTACAACGGCTCGGTGCTGGCCGAGGTGTTCCGGGCCGGCGTGCTCGCGGTGCCCAAGGGCCAGCGGGAGGCCGCGTACGCGCTGGGGATGCGCAAGACCCAGGTGATGACGTACGTGCTGGTGCCGCAGGCCAACCGGGCGATGCTGCCGGCGATCATCAGCCAGCTGGTGGTCGCGCTCAAGGACACCTCGCTCGGCTTCCTGATCACCTACGAGGAGTTCCTGCACGCGGGGAAGCTGATCGCCACCAACCTGGACTACGACCTGCCGTTCATCCCGGTGGTGATGGTGATCGCGCCGATCTACATCGGGATGTGCCTGCTGCTGTCCTGGCTCGCCCGCTGGGTCGAGCGGCGCAGCCGGCGCAGTCCGAGCGTGCGGGGCGGGGCACCGGTGGCCAAGGCGGGGGTGGCGATGGGGCTTCCGCCGTCGGCCCGGTGAGGACCCGGGCGGCCGCACCGGTGGGACGGGCGGTTCGGGACTGAACCATAGGTGCCGAAGGGGTCGAGGCCTGGACCTCCAAATTCCTCTTATGATTGCGGAGGCAGGCGGCAGACGACCGGGCGGAGGGGCCATGGAGCCGGTGTTCGACTCGCGGCACATCAGGACGTTCCACGAAGTCGTCCGGGCCGGTTCCTACTCGGCCGCGGCCCGGGAACTCGGCTACACCCAGCCCGCGATCACCCAGCAGATGAAGGCGCTCGAACGCACCGTCGGCGTCCCGCTGTTCACCCGCGCCGGGCGCGGCCTGCGGCTCACCGAGGCCGGCGAGGCGCTCTCCCGGCACGCCGAGCTGATCCTCGGCAGCCTCTCCGCGGCCCAGCAGCAACTCGCCGCGCTCGCCCGGCTGCGCGCCGGGCGGGTCCGGGTCTGCGCGTTCCCCAGCGCCAACGCCACCCTGATACCCGAGGCGATGGCCCGGCTGCTCGCCGAGCACCCCGGCGTCCGGGTCGAGCTGCTGGAAGCCGAGCCGCCGGACTCCGTCCAGCGGCTGCTGCGCGGGGAGTGCGACATCGCGCTGGCCTTCCGCTACCCCGGCCAGGCCACCGAGCTGCCGGACGGACTGGACGAGATCCCGCTGATGGAGGACCTGCTCACGGTGCTGCTGCCGGTCGGGCACCCGCTCGGCCGCCGGCACGCCGTCCGGCTGGCCGACCTCGACGGCGAGCGCTGGATCGCCGGCTGCCCGCGCTGCCGGGCCAACCTGCTGCACGTCTGCGCGGAGGAGGGCTTCGCGCCCGACATCGTGTTCTCCACCGACGACAACCTGGCGGTGCAGAGCCTGGTCGCCGCCGGGGTGGGGATCGCGCTGATGCCCGCGCTGGTGCTCTCCTTCATGTGCCACCGCAAGGTCACCGGGCGCGCCGTCGAGCCGCACCTGCGGCGGCAGGTGAGCGCGTACGTGCTGCGCGAGCACCGGCGGATCCCGGCCACCGGGCTGGTGCTGGACCACCTGCGGCAGGCGGCGGCGAGCCGGGTCGGCTGCTGACCGGGCGCCGCGGGCGCCGGCGGGCTGGGGTAATCCATAAGCATGAGTAGGGGTGATGCTTAGAAACCCTCGTTGGACGTGATAGGTCGGGTGGCCCGAACCTGCTGGCATGACACCCCCAGCCACGGTCGGCAGCGACCGGCTCACCGAGCGGATGACCGCACTGGTCAGCGAGATCCGCGCCGTCGTGGACCGCGGACTGCCCCCCGAACTCACCGCGTACCTGGTCGGCGAACGCCTCGCCCCCCACCTGCTCGCCGCCCCCGACGGCCCCGACGCGCTGCTCACCCCCGCCCAGTGCGAGGGCGACCCGCAGCGCTACCGCCAGCACGTCGTGCACGCCGAGGCCGACGGCAGCTTCTCCGTCGTCGCCCTGGTCTGGCTGCCCGGCCAGCAGACCCCGATCCACGACCACGTCTCCTGGTGCGTGGCCGGCGTCCACCGGGGCCAGGAGAGCGAGACCCGCTACCGGCTGATCTCCGACGGGCGCACCTCCCGCCTGGTCGAGACCGAGCACGTGGCCGGCCCGGCCGGGACGGTCGCCGCCTTCGCCCCGCCCGGCGACATCCACCTGGTGCGCAACGCCTGCGGCACCACCGCCATCTCCATCCACGTGTACGGCGCGGACGTCTCCCGGCTCGGCACCAGCATCCGGCGGGTGTACCAGCTCCCCGCCGACCAGGAGCGGTGAGCGGCGGCGTGGCACTCACCCTCCGCGAGCGGGCCACCCGTACCCGCTCGCTCCCCCCGCTCGGCGGGGACGCCCCCGGTCTGCTGCTCGCGGCGGTCGGGGTGGCCGCCGCGATCGCCGTCCACGCGGCCGTCCCCGCCGTGCCCAAGCTCACCGCCGCCGTCGTGCTCGGCATGGCGGCGGCCCACCTGCCCGGGCTGCGCCCGGTGGTCCGCGGGGTCGCCCGGTCCGGGCTGTCGACGGCCGGGAAGCGGCTGATGCGGCTCGGGATCGTGCTGCTCGGACTCAAGCTCAGCCTGGACGACGTGCTCGGCCTCGGCTGGGCCACCGTCGCGATGGTGCTCACCGTGGTCGCCGCCACCTTCGCCGGCACGCTCTGGCTGGGCCGGCGGCTCGGGCTGCCCGGCGACCAGCCGCTGCTGGTCGCCACCGGGTACTCGATCTGCGGGGCCTCGGCGATCGGCGCGGTCAGCCAGGCCGCGGGCAGCGAGGAGGAGGACGTCGCCTCCTCGGTCGCGCTGGTCACCCTGTGCGGAACCCTGGCGATCGCCGTACTGCCCTTGCTGCAGCACCCGTTGGGGCTCGGCGAGATCGAGTTCGGGCGCTGGGTCGGGGCGAGCGTGCACGACGTCGGGCAGGTGGTCGCCACCGCGCAGACCGGTGGCCCCGGCGCGCTGCGCGAGGCCGTGCTGGTCAAGCTGATGCGGGTGGTGCTGCTGGCGCCGCTGGTCGCGGGCGTGGCCGTGACGGTACGGCGCAACGCGCGCGCCGCGCGCCGGGCGGGCGCGGACGGCTCGGACGGTGCGGACGGTGCGGCGAAGGCCGGCCGTCGGCCGCCGATCGTGCCGCTGTTCGTGGCGGGCTTCCTGGCGATGATCGTGCTGCGGACCACCGGGGTGCTGCCCGAGCGGGCCCTCACCCTGGCCGGGGACGCGCAGGAACTGCTGCTGGCCGCCGCGCTGTTCGGGCTCGGCAGTGCGGTGCACCTGCCGACCATGGCGAAGACCGGTGGGCGGATCGCGCTGCTCGGGCTCGGGTCCTGGGTGGTGGTCGCGGGGGTGTCGTACGCGGGGGTGCTGCTCACGACCTGAGCGACCTGAGCGACCTGGGCGACCTGGGCGGTGCGGGCGCGGCAGTCGTACGCGTGTCCCGCCGCCCACCGGCCCGGTTCGATCACTCGGTCCGGTGGGCGGGACTCGGTTATCGTCGGGCGGGGATCGCCCCCCACGGGGCGAAGCACGCCGCCGAGTCCGCCGAGGAGAAAGCATGACCACCGCACTGCCCGAACGGGACGCCCACGAGGCTGTCGTCACGCTCGACCGGCGGGAGGGCCCGTACGGCGAGGTGGTGCTGCGGCAGCGCGGCCGGCACTACGAGATCATCGCCAACGGCTGCTTCCTGATGGACACCGCGGACGGGCGCTCCGAACGGCTGCTGATCCAGGCGGCCTTGGACGAACTGGACCGCACCGGCGCCGGCCCGGCCGCGCCGTCGGTGCTGATCGGCGGACTCGGGGTCGGCTTCTCCCTCGCGTACGCGGCCGCCGAACCGCGCTGGGGGCGGATCGCCGTCGTCGAGCGGGAGAGCGCGATCATCGACTGGCACCGCTCCGGCCCGCTCGGCGGCTTCTCCGACGGCGCGCTGGACGACGCGCGGGTCTCGGTGATCCACACCGACCTGCTGGAGTACCTGGCCGCCGCCGACGGCGAGCGCTACGACGCGCTGTGCCTGGACATCGACAACGGGCCGGACTGGACCGTCACCGACTCCAACGCCGGGCTCTACGGGGCGGACGGGCTCGCGGTGCTGTGGCACCGGCTGCGGCCCGGCGGGGTGCTGGCGGTGTGGAGCGCCCAGCCCTCGACGGACTTCGAGGAGGCGCTGCGGGCCGCCGGGTTCTCGGACGTCGTGACCGAGGAGGTCCCGGTGAGCCGGGGCGTGCCGGACGTGGTGCACCTGGCGCGCCGGGCCGGCTGAACCCGGGCGCCGCGCAGGCCGGTCGGGACCGTACGGTCGGCGGCCGGCGCTGCTAGCGTGGGCGGCCGCGACGCGAGGGCGTGTCGGGTCGAGCGGGTGGTGGTGTGGTGGAGAGCGGGTCGCCCTCGGAGCGGATCACGGCCGAGCTCCGACGTCGGATCGCGGTGGGGGAGTTGCGGCCGGGCGCCCGGGTGCCCTCGACGCGGCGGATCGTGCAGGAGTGGGGCGTGGCGATGGCCACCGCGACCAAGGTGCTGAACCGCCTGCGCGAGGAGGGCCTGGTGCGGGCCGTCCCCGGGGTGGGGACGGTGGTGGCGGCCCGGCCGGCGGCTCCGCCGGCTGCGCCCGCCGGGAGTCCGGCTCCGGCCGCGGGTCCTGCCGCCGCTCCTGCCGTGGCGCCGGTCGCGACCCCGGCGCCGACGGGCGGGCGGCGGCGGGCGAAGGGCGGCGAGCGGGAGCTCGGCCGGGAGCGGATCGTCGCGGTGGCGGTGCAGGTGGCCGACGCCGAGGGGCTCGCGGCGCTGTCGATGCGTCGGATCGCGACCGAGCTGGGCATGGCGACCATGTCGCTCTACCGCCATGTGCCCGGCAAGGACGAGCTGTTGCGGCTGATGCTGGACAAGGCCTTCGGCGAACAGCCGCTGCCCGGGGCACCGGCGCCGGACTGGCGGACGGGCCTGGACGAGATCGCACGCCTGCAGTGGCGGATCTACCGGCGCCACCCGTGGCTGGCCTCCACCATGTCCTTCACCCGCCCGGTGCTGGCGCCCGACGCGGCGCTGCACACCGAGCGGTCGCTGGCGGCGCTGGCGGGGACGGGGCTGAGCCTGGCGGAGATGGCCCAGGCCTCGGTCAGCCTGGCGGCCTTCACCTGCGGGCTGGCGGTCCACTTCGAGCGGGAGGCGCAGGCCGAGCAGGACAGCGGGATGTCCGCGGACGAGTGGATGGACCGGCTGGACGACCGGGACCACGACCTGCTGATGACGGACCCGGAGCGGTTCCCGATGTTCGACGCGCTGAACCGGGGGCCGGAGATCGACATGGGCCTGGACGCGCTGTTCGAGTTCGGGCTGGCGCGGATGCTGGACGGGGTGGAGGCGCTGATCGCGGTGCGGGGGAGCGGCTGACGGCCGGCGGCTTTTTGAGGCGGTGAACCGCACCGGAAAGGCCCCCGGCCGTCGTCGGTCAGCCGAACGGCCGGTGCTCCGGCGCGGCGTCGTCCGCGGTGTCGGCTTCGGCCTCCGGTCCGTCCGTGGTGGGGGTGGTGCCGGAGATGCCGAAGGGGTCGAAGTCCGGCGGCGGGATCATCACCGGGGTGCCCTTGCGCGGGGCCGGAGCGGCCGCGGCGTCCGTCGCGGGGGCCGCCGTCGGTGTCGCCGCCGGGGCGGGCCGGGCCGGGATCAGCGGCGGGGTCGAGGGCGGCGGAGGGACGGCGGGGCCCTGGGCGGCGACGGTGGTGCCGAACGGGTCGGGCTTCGGCTCGGCGGCGATCGTGGTGCCGAACGGGTCCGGTGCCTGGGCGCCCCCGGCGGGCGGCGCGGCCGGTCCGTCCGTGGTGGGGGTGGTGCCGGAGATGCCGAAGGGGTCGAAGTCCGGCGGCGGGATCATCACCGGGGTGCCCTTGCGCGGGGCCGGAGCCGCCGCGTCCGCCGCGGGGGCGGTCGCCGCGGGCTCCTCCGCGACCGGGGCGAAGGGGTTGAAGTCGGCGGGCGGGATGCGCACCGGGGTGCCGCGCAGGTGTACCGGCTTCTCCTCCTGGTCCGCCGCCGGGGCGGCGGGCGGGGGCACCGGGACGGGCGGAGCGACGGGCGGGGCCTCCGGCGCGGGCGCGGCCGGGGTCCGGAGCGACTCGCCGTCCCAGCCGAACTGGATGCTCTTCAACAGCTCCGCGAACGCCTCGGTGTACAGCTCCCAGTCCTCCGGCCGGGCCGTGGACAGCTGGGCGCACAGCACCGTCCCGCGGTCCGGCAGCGGTACGAAGGCCTGGACGGCCGAGGTGACCACCCAGCGGCGCTGCCCGTCGGCGGCCAGCGCCCCGGGCACCGGCACGGTCCGGCCCTCGACCAGGACGGCGGCCGGCCCGGCGGGCAGCAGCACCGTCCAGACCTCGGCGTGCCGCCGTACGGTGGCCAGTTCGGTGGCGAGCTCGGTGATCGGCAGCGGGTGCCGGGCGAGCGAGACGACCAGGGTGGCCTCGGAGGCGCGCCCGTCCACCTCCAGCGCGCACACGCCCGCGTAGCGGACGCCCGCGTCGTGGAGCAGGTCGGTCAGGGTCGCGGTGATCACCGCGAAGTCGCGGCGCGGCTCCGGCCCGGTGGCGCCGAACAGCTCCTCGGCGACCTCGGCCAGGTGCCCGGTGAGTTCGGCGGCCGCCGCGAGGGTGGCCCGGTCGGCGTCATCGGCGGTGTCCGCCGGGCCGGCGGGCACGGCCCGGGCGGTGACCCCGGCGGGCCCGCCGGGGGAGGTCAGCGGGTGGAAGCCCGGCGGGACGACCAGTCGGACCTCGGCGCCCGCGCCGGTGGCCAGTTCGACCGGCTGCCGGGTCTGCTGACCGGCCGCCAGCGCGGCCAGGGCCGGGGCGAACGGCGGGCGCAGCTTGGCGTCGGCGAACTCGCCGGTGACCGGCAGCTGGAACAGCGCGGCCGAGGTGGTGCCCCGGTCGGCGATGGCGCCGCGCACCGCGCCGCCGCCGTAGCGGTGGTGCAGTGCGGTCGTCACCCGGTCGGCGACCCGGGCGCCGCTGCCGGGCCGGGCCGTTCCGGCGGTGAGTACCGTGCCGAGCCGGTCGAGGGCCTCGTGCACCGGGCCGTTGGGTGCCAGCGGCAGGCCGAACAGGGCCTCGGCGGCGGGGTGTTCGGCCGGCTTCGGGGTGCTGAGCGCGGCGGCCGGGTGGCGCGAGGTGTGCTCGTCGAAGAGGGCGTCGGTGAGCGTGCCGAGGGTCGCGCTGACCTGCTCGGCTGCCGCGAAGGGGTTGGCCTCCGCACTGAACTGGACGTCCTGGGTCAACTGGTGAGCCCCCCGCTCTGCTCCGTCTGCGATCGGTGGTTCGGGTGGGACCGGAACCGCCTGGGCGGCGGGTCGTCAGGTCCCCGCCCATTCCTATCAGAGCCCACCGTCGGCACCGAACCGCAGGATCACCCGATGATCACGCCGGGGAGGCGTCGGCGGACCCTTCCGTGGCCTGCGCGGACGGTTCGTCCACGGGCGCCGCGGCCGTCGGGGCGGGCGCCGGGACGGGTGCCGACCCGGCCGTCGGAGCGGCCAGCGCGGTGAGCGCGTCGAGGATGCCGGGGACGGCGAACAGCCCGACGAGGTCCTGGACCAGCCGCCCGGACGGCCCCTCGGGCCGCTCGTCGGCGAAGAAGGAGGCCAGCTCGGCGGCCAGCGCGGGCTCCCGGGCGGCGGTGAGGGTGAGCGAGGCGACGAACTCCTGGACCAGGTGCAGCTGCAGCTCCTCCAGCGGTACGGACCGCTCGGCCAGCCACTCCAGCGAGGTGATCTCCGCGTTGGCGATCCAGGCCCGGACGGTCAGCCGCAGCCCGGGACTCGGCGCCGGGACGGCCAGGTGGGCGAGGATCTGGTCGTGCGCCGCCCGGCGGACCTCGTCGATCACCGCCGAGGTGCCCGGGCTGGCCGCCACCGAGCCGCCACGCAGCAGCGCGGCGAAGCCGGGCCCGTGGCTCTGCACGAAGTCCAGGTAGCGGCCCATCACCCGGAACAGCCGCTCCGACAGCGGCCCCTCCATCGGCTCCTCGAAACGCGCCGAGAGCTCCCGCCCGGCGCGCCGCAGCGAGGCCTCGTACAGCGCCTGCTTGCCCGGGAAGTAGTGGTACACCAGCGGCCGGGAGGCGCCCGCGGCGGCGGCGATGTCGTCGATCGACACCTCCTCCGGAGGGCGCCGGCTGAACAGCTCCAGGGCCACGGCGATCAGCTGTTCCCGCCGCTCGTCCACGCTCAGCCGCCGGCGCGGCCGCTCGCCCGCGGCCCCCCGGTCGGGGGCGGCGGCGGTCCGTGCTGCGCGGTCGGCCGTCGGCGACGGCGTACGGGAGGCCATGCGCGCAGCCTATCCGGCGGCCGTCCGCGGGCCCATGCGGCCTGTCCCGCGCTCGCCGGCCCGGCCGGCGGGCTACCCGGCCTTGAGCTCCAGGTAGCGGCGGTAGGCCTCCAGGCCGTCGACGACGAAGGTGTCGCGGGCGAGGCGTTCGGCGAGCTCGGCCGGGGTGAGCCAGGCGTGCCAGGCGACCTCGGACTCCTGCGGGGCGACCGGGCCGTCCCACTCCGCCTCGTACATGTCGCACCACCAGGAGAGCTTGCCGCCGTCGGGCTCCCGGAACAGGAACTTGAAGAGCGGACGCGGGGCGATGCCCCGGACGCCGAGCTCCTCCTCGGCCTCCCGGACGGCCGCGTCGGCGTAGCTCTCGCCGGAGCCGACCACGCCGCCGACCCACATGTCGTACGCGCCGGGGGAGAACAGCTTGGTGTCCGTACGCCGGTGGACGAAGATCCGCCCGGCCGGGTCGCGGACCATGATGAAGACGCAGCGGTGGGTCAGCCCCCGGCGGTACACCTCCCCCCGCAGCGCCGTCCCGACCACCCGGTCGTTCTCGTCGACGATGTCCAGCAGCTCTTCGGCAGGGTTGGTCATGAACGACAGGTTAGGGTTTCCGGGCCCGCTTCGAACGCGGGACCGAGGTATTCGAACGTCGACGAACGGGCTGAGGACGGCGCGCGGTGGTGGAGATCTGGGGCGAGACGGCCGAGGGGTTCAAGCCGGTACGGGAGGCCTTCGCGCGGAACTTCGCCGAGTGCGGCGAACTGGGCGCGGCCTTCGCGCTGTACCTGCGCGGCCGCAAGGTGGTCGACCTGTGGGGCGGCGACGCCCGGCCCGAGGTCGGCGGCCGGCCCGCGCCCGCGGTGCCGTGGACGGCGGACACCGCCCAGGTGCTGCGCTCGGTGACCAAGGGGCTGACCGCGGCCACCGCGCTGCTGCTGGCCGAGCGGGGCCTGCTCGACCTGGACGCGCCGGTGTCCTCGTACTGGCCGGAGTTCAAGGCGGCCGGCAAGGGCGCGGTGCCGGTGCGCTGGCTGCTGTCGCACCGGGCCGGGGTGCCGGCGCTGGACGTGCCGCTGAGCCTGGACGACGTGCTGACCTGGGAGCGCGCCGTCGACGCGGTGGCCGCGCAGGAGCCCGCCTGGGAGCCCGGGACGGCGCACGGCTACCACCCGTACACCTTCGGCTGGCTGGTCGGCGAGGTGGTGCGGCGGGCGGGCGGCCGGACCGTCGGCCAGTACTTCGCCGAGGAGATCGCCCGGCCGTTCGGGCTGGACCTGTGGATCGGGCTGCCGGCCGGTGCCGCGCCCCGGGTCGGCAAGCTGGTCGACCTGCCCGCCCCGGAGGCGGCCCGGACCGGCCCGAGCGGGCTGCGGCTGCGGCCCAAGCAGTCCGTCCGGGACGCCTACCAGGACCCGGCCTCGCTGACCGCCCGGGCCTTCGCCTCGGTGCTGCCCGGGGTGGACATGAACGACCCGGTGGTGCAGGCCGCCGAGATCCCCGGCGCGAACGGCATCGGCACGGCCCGTTCGGTGGCCCGGTTCTACGCGGCGCTGATCGGCGCGGCCGACCGCCCGGACGGCTCCGGCGCGCTGCTGCCCCCGCTGTTCGGCCCGGAGGTGCTGGCCCGTGCGGTCGGGCCGGTGGTGAACGGCCCGGACCGGGTGCTGATCGTCAACTCGACCTTCGGCCTGGGCTTCTGGCGGCACGGCCCGACCGCGCCGATGGCCTCCCCGGCGAGCTTCGGCCACCCGGGCCGGGGCGGCTCGCTGGGCTTCGCCGACCCGGAGCTCGGGCTCGGCTTCGGGTACGTCACCAACGGGATGCAGCCGGGCGTCACCGGGGACGTGCGCTCGCGCAACCTGATCCGCGCGGTGCGGGGGTGCCTAGGGCTGTCCTGAGCCCTGCCGATCCCTACGCCTGGCCGGTCTCGAAGCGGCTGATCTTCCCGCCGTCGACGGTGAAGCGCCAGGCGGTGCGCATCTCGCCCCAGGTGTCGTTGGTGAAGTTGGCGACCAGGGCGTGGCCGTGGCCGGACTCGGTCTGGACGTCCATCCGGCCGCGCGAGGAGAAGATCTCGCGCTCGGTCCAGTCGGCCAGGTCGCGGTCGGAGCCGTCGTCGGACATGGTCGCGCCGGGGGTGAGCGTGGCCAGGAAGGCGTCGCGGTCGCCGGCGTTGACCGCGGTCACGAAGGCGCGGACGGCGGGGTCGGAGAGCTTGCTGGGGGCGATCGTCATCGAGGACTCCCGAAGGGAAGAGGAACGGGAGTCCTTGTTTAGGGCGTTCGCGCGGGCCGTCCGGGCATGTCGGCGGCGCGTCGGCAAAATCACCGGATTCATGTGCTTAGATCCCGAAACAGGCGATTTGCCCGGTGAGCCCGCCGCGGGGAGTGGCGGTGGGGGGGGGGGGCCCGCGTGGGGGCCGCCCCCGCCCCCCACCGCGAAAAAAAAACCCCCCCGCGCGGGGGGGGTGATGACCCACCG